>NZ_JAFAVV010000560.1 GCF_019242285.1 Bradyrhizobium sp. | reverse complement strand
AACGGCGAGTTCGGATCGATCGCCCGCTCGCGCTCGCGCGGCGCCGAGGAGGCGAACGGCCGCAGCGACGGACCGCTCTCGCGGTCGCGCCGGTCACGCCCCTTGTCGCGCCCATGCTCGCGGCCGCCGCCCTTGTCGCGCTCGGAGCGGTCGCGGCCCTTGCCTTCGAACTTGTCGCGACGGCGATCGCCATCACGATCCCGCTCGCGGTCACGGCCCTTGCCCTCGAAGCGCCCACGCCCATGCTGGTCGCGCTCATTGCGGCGCTCCTGCGCCGGCGCTTCGGCCGACCCCGCTGCAGCCGCGGCCTCGGCTGGCGCGCCTTCGCGCGGCTTGTTGAAATCCTTGTTGAAGTCCTTGTTGAAATCTTTGGCGAAGCGCCGGCCGTGGTGGCGATGCCGCTCGCGCCTTTCACCTTCGCCGGCGCCTTGACCTTGCCCCGCCTCGCCGGCCGCCGCGGCACCCGGCTGCGCGCCTTCGGCAGAAGCCTGCCCATGCCCATGCCCTTGCTGATGACGGTGGCGATGGCGCTCATGGCGCGGCCGCCGCTCGTCCTGCCGCCCACCGGGGCGCCAGACCTCGACCAGCACCGGCTCGGCCGGCGCGGCTGCCGCTTCGGGCGACGCCGTCGTTTCTGGCAATGCGGCAGCCTCGGAGGCCACGGCGTCCGTTGCGGCGGGTTCGATCGAAGCTGCGTCGGCGGTCGTCTGTGCTGGCGGCTGCTCCGGCGTGGCTTCGGCCACGAACGGCTCGGGAACGACCGCAGGCGCCTCGACGGAAACCGCGGGCTCCGCCTCCGGCGGCGCGGCTTCCACGGCCGTCGGTTCCGCCGCAGGCTCGGCGGCTTCCGACGACGCTTCGGCAGCAACATCTGCCGACGCGTGGTCGACGATCTCCACCGTGGCCGCACTGATCGCCTCCGCCGGCGCGTCGACGGCCACCTCGGTCACGCCTTCGCTCGCAGCTTCGCTTGGTGCCTCGCCGGCGGCGGCCGGCGGCGCGTCGCTTGCGGCTTCCGCCGGCACAGGTTCGGCCGCGGGCACCTCGACCGGCGCGGGCTTCGGCGGCAGCGGCGGCCGCTTCTCCATGCGATAGCCGAGCGCGCGCAGGACCGAGGCAAAATCTTCGCCGGCCGAGCCGGTCAGCGACGTCATCGCCTGCGTCACCACGAAGCCGCGGCCATCGAAGGCGCCCGGCGGCTTCTCGCCCACCGCATTCTCGCGCCAGGCCAGCGCCGGGCGGATCAGGTCGGCGAGCCGCTCCAGGATGTCGACGCGCACCGCGCGCTCGCCGCATTGCCGATAGCCGAGCACACGATAGGCGTCGCGCGGCAGCGTCTTGTCGACCGGAAACGAGGTGCGGCCGCTGCTCGCCATATGCTGCGCGCCCGACAGCGCCTGCGCATCGACATTGTCGTGCTTCTGCAGCCAGAGCAGCGAGGCGAGCGCGCGCGCCGCGGGCTTGAGCAGCGCCGGCAGGTAGATGTGATAGGCTCCGAAGCGCACGCCATATTTGCGCAAGGTGGCGCGCGCAGGCTGATCGAGATCCTTCATCTCGGCCGCGATCCTGCTGCGCTCCAGCACGCCGAGCGCCTCGACGAGCTGGAATGCGATGCCGCGGCCAATGCCGGTGATGTCTTCGGCCTTGGCGAGTTCGAACAGGGGGCCGAGCAGCTTCTCGGCATGCGTCTTCAGCCAGAGCTGCAGCCGCGCCTCGACCTTCTCGCGCGAAGCGCCGGTCAGGCGCTCGTCGGCAATGATGCGCAGCCGCGGGTGCAGCGCATCGTCGGCCGCAACCAGCTTCGCTACTGCATCGCCGGTCCAGCGCAGGGTACCGTCGGAGGCGAGCACGAAATGCTCGTCGGGACTGGAGGCCAGCTTCTCGGCACGCGCATCGATCTCGCCGGCCAGCGCCTTTTGCGCCGCGGCCTGCAGCGCCTTGGCGTCGGAGCCCGCTTCCGCCGCGTCGGGCGCAAACGTGAAACCGTCGAGGCGGCCGATCGTGTGCCCCTCGACGATGACTTCGCCGGTCTTGCCGATCTCGGTGTTCAAACTCGCATTCTCCCGCAAGCGGCGCATCAATACACTGGTACGCCGATCAACGAAACGCTCCGTGAGGCGTTCGTGCAACGCGTCCGATAATTTATTTTCGACGTTGCGCGTGATCCCCTGCCAATGGTCGGGGTCGGCCAGCCAGTCCGGACGGTTGGCAACGAAGGTCCAGGTCCTGATCTGCGCGATCCGGCCCGACAGCGTATCGATATCGCCGTCGATGCGATCGGCCTGATCGACCTGGGTTGCAAACCAGCCGTCCGGTATCCTCCCCTTGCGCATCAGGAAACCAAACAATGTCGTCACAAGTTCGGCATGCGCGGCCGGCGCGATCTTGCGATAGTCGGGAATCTGGCAGGTCTCCCACAGCCGCTCCACGGCGGTTGCGCCATGCGCCATCTCGCGCACCTCGGGGTCGCGCGCGGCGTGCTCGAGCACGCGCATATCCTCGGCGATCGGCGCCCGCGTCAGCGCCTCGTGACCGGGCGGCAGCGCCAGCGACACCTGCAGCGCGCCCAGCGAGGCGAAATCCAGCTTCGAATTGCGCCATTGCAGCACTTTCACCGTGTCGAAGGTGTGGTTCTGCAGTGCGTTGACGAGCTCCGGCTCGAACGGCGCGCAGCGGCCGGTGGTTCCGAACGTGCCGTCGCGGGTGGCACGGCCGGCGCGGCCGGCGATCTGTGCGAACTCGGCCGGGTTCAGCCGCCGGAACTGATAGCCGTCGTATTTGCGGTCGGAGGCGAAGGCGACATGGTCGACATCGAGGTTCAACCCCATGCCGACCGCGTCGGTGGCGACGAGATAATCGACATCGCCGGACTGGAAGAGCGCGACCTGCGCGTTGCGGGTGCGCGGTGACAGCGAGCCGAGCACGACCGCGGCGCCGCCATGCTGGCGGCGGATCAATTCGGCGATCGCATAGACCTCGTCGGCGGAGAAGGCGACGATCGCGGTGCGGCGCGGCTGGCGCGTGATCTTGCGGTCGCCGGCAAATTCGAGCCGCGACAGCCGCGGCCGCGTCACGATCGAGGCGCCCGGCAGCAGCTTCTCGATGATCGGCCGCATGGTAGCGGCGCCGAGCAGCAGCGTCTCGTCGCGGCCGCGGCGGTTGAGGATGCGGTCGGTGAAGACATGGCCGCGCTCGAGATCGGCGCCGATCTGGATCTCGTCGACGGCGAGGAACGAGACGTCGAGCTCGCGCGGCATCGCCTCCACG
>NZ_JAFAVV010000874.1 GCF_019242285.1 Bradyrhizobium sp. | reverse complement strand
CTGTTCCGCGAGCTCAGCGTGACGGCCGCGGCTCACAGCTTCATCCAGGCGGCGACGCGCTCGGGGCTGGTGCTGTTCATCGTCGCCGCGGCGCAATCGCTCGCCTTCATCCTGACCTTGCAGCAGGTGCCGCACGCGGTCGGCGAGCTTATGCTCTCGCTGTCGCAGACGGGCGGCGTCTGGGTGTTCATGCTGCTCTCGATCCTCGTGCTGATCGTGATGGGGTCGGTGCTGGAGGGCGCCGCGGCGCTGATCATCTTCGGCCCGCTGTTGCTGCCGGTCGCGGTCAAGCTCGGCATCAACCCGCTGCATTTCGGCGTCGTCCTGGTGATCGCGATGGGAATCGGCCTGTTCGCGCCGCCGCTCGGGCTCGGACTCTACGGCGCCTGCCTGATCGGCAACGTGCCGATCGAGCAGACGGTGAAGCCGATACTCGGATATCTCGGCCTGCTGTTGCTATGTCTCCTGATAATTGCTTTCGTGCCGGCCATCAGCACGGCCCTGCCGCACGCCTTCGGGTATTGACGAGGAACTTTTGAAAATCCTGTTGACGCACACGCCGGCATCTCGCCGCCAGTATTATGGTGACCGCAGCCTGCAAGGATTGCAGGCGCTGGGCGCGGTCCGCCTGCATGACGGCGACGATGCACTTGACAGCCAAGGCCTGATCGCCGCGGCCGAGGACGTCGAAATCATCGTCGCCGACCGCATGACCGAGGGCAGGGGCGAGATCTTCCCGCTCTTGCCGAAGCTGCGCGCCTTCGTGCGCTGTGCGGTCGACATCCGCAACATCGATGTGTCAGCGGCGTCCGCAGCCGGCGTGCTGGTGACACGCGCTTCGCCCGGCTTCGTGCCGGCGGTCGCCGAGCTCGCGCTCGGCTTCATGGTGGATTTTTCGCGCGGCATCTCGCGCGCGACGGCCGACTACCACGTCGGACGCAAGCCGGAGGTGGTGATGGGGCGGCAGCTCGCCGGCAGCCGCATCGGCATCATCGGCTATGGCAGCATCGGCCGTCACCTTGCCAGGCTGGCAAGGGCGCTCGGCATGGAGGTGCTGGTCGCCGATCCCTTCGTCACCCTCGATGACAGCGACATCCAGCATGTCAGCCTCGAGGAGCTGCTTGGCCGCGTCGACCATGTCGTGTGCCTCGCGGTCGCCAACGCGGCGACGGAGAATCTCATCAATGCGACGGCGCTCGCAAGGATGCAGCCGCACGCCTTCTTCATCAATCTGTCGCGCGGCAATCTCGTCGACGAAGCGGCGCTCGCCGCGGCGCTGCGCGAGAATCGCATCGCCGGCGCGGCGATGGACGTCGGCCGCGCGCCGGACCAGATGCCCTCACCGGCGCTCGCGCGCCTGCCCAGCGTCGTCGCCACCCCGCATATCGGCGGGCTGACGCCGCAGGCGATCGAGCACCAGGCGTCCGAGACGGTCCGGCAGGTCGGCCTGATCGTGAAGGGCGAGGTGCCTACAGGCGCCGTCAACGCCGAGCATTGGACGCGCCGGCCATGAGGAAATCCCTGGCTGCGCGGCTGCCCTTCTTCTATGGCTGGGTCGTCGTGATCGTGACTTTCGTCACCATGGCGATCGGCGTCAATGCGCGCACCGCGTTCTCGCTGTTCTTCCCGCCGATCCTCTCCGAGTTCGGCTGGGAACGCGGCATCACCGCCGGCGCGTTCTCGTTCGGCTTCGTGGTGTCGGCGATCGTCAGCCCGCTGATCGGCCGCCTGATGGACCGCGCCGGTCCGCGCGCGGTGATGGAGCTTGGCATCGCGCTGATGGGCGGCGGGTTGTTGCTGGCGCCGCTGACCCGCGAGCCCTGGCATCTCTATATCACCATCGGCGTCATGGTCGGCGCCGGCAGCGTCTGCCTCGGCTACTCCGGATTCTCGCTGTTCCTGCCGAACTGGTTCATCCGCCGCCGCGGTCTTGCCATGGGCATCGCTTTTGCCGGGGTGGGCATCGGCTCGGTGACACTGCTGCCGTGGGCGCAATATGTGATCGAGCACACCGGCTGGCGCGCGGCCTGCACCGCGATCGGGCTGATGGTCTTGATCGTGCTGGCGCCGATCAATCTGCTCTTGCGCAAGCGCCCCGAGGATATCGGCCTTGAGCCCGATGGCGATGCCGCGCCGCATGCTTCGGCGAGGCCCGTCTCCAACATCGTCGATCCGGTCTGGGCCGGCACCGACTGGACCTTACCGCGGGCGCTTCGTACGGCGCGGTTCTGGTGGATCTCGCTCGGCTATTTCTGCGGGCTGTACATCTGGTATGCGGTGCAGGTGCATCAGACCAAATTTCTGCTCGACA
>NZ_JAFAVV010000826.1 GCF_019242285.1 Bradyrhizobium sp. | reverse complement strand
CCGATCTTCAGGTGGTGTATGCGCCGAAACAGATGCCGGCGCGCGATGCATCGACCGGCGAGCAGAAGGCGCTTCTGATCGGGCTCGTGCTCGCGCATGCGACGCTCGTGGCCGAGACGACGGCGATCATCCCGCTGCTGCTGCTCGACGAGGTGGTGGCCCATCTCGATCCGAATCGCCGTCACGCATTGTTCGGCGAACTGACAAAACTCGGCGCACAGGTCTGGCTGACCGGCGCCGATCCCGCCGCGTTCGGCGAGCTCGGCGCGTCGGGCGAGCTTTTCGCGGTCGAGAGCGGTCGCATCACGCGCCACGCGTAAAGCGGACCATCAATGCGTCACCGTCGCCTGCGACGCGGCGGCCTTGCCGTCGAGCACCCGGTCGATCACCGCCCGGACGAGGAAGGTCGATCCTTTCTCGGTCAGGTGGATCATGTCGCTCGCGGTGATGTCGCTGGCGCGGTCGCCGAACCGCGTCAGGCAGCCCTCGGCGTTGCAGAACACCTGCCAGGCCGAAATGTATTCCGCGCCCTGCGCGCCGAGCTTGCCGCGCAGCTCGGCGTCGTACCAGTCGCTCGACACCTCGTCGTTGGTGCGCGGTGGGATCAGCGCGCGATGCAGCATGTAGTAGCGCAGCACCTCGTTCGGCAATCCGCGCTTCCAGATCGGCTCGGGCCCGAGCATCACCACGCGGGCTTTGGTCTCACGCTTCAGCGCCGCCACCGTCTCGGCCATGTTGTCGATGTTGTGCTCCGCAGCGCCGTGCAGCAGCACGATGTCGGGCTGCAGCTTGTTCGCCAGCGCCAGCACCTTGTCGTTGGTCTCGCGGCAATGGGGGACGTTGGGAAGCTCCGCATGCAGAGCCGCCGCGCAGGCGCTCGCCGTGAACTGGGCGATGCCAAAATTGCGGGTCTCCTGCGCTTCGAGCAGTCCCGGCATCAGCGAGCCGGCCGTCGAATCGCCCCACAGGAACAGCAGCGGACGACGGTTGCGCTCGGCGCAGTCGTCGGCGAAATCGGTCTCCCGGCTGAGGTCGAGCATGCAGCGGTGCACCCGCCATTTGTCGGCCTGTGTCCCGACCCGTGCCATCGCGCGGATTTCGACCGGCAGCCGGAAATCGAAGCCGTCGTTCCGGACCACGATGATGCCGGCGACCGCAGCGAGCGCCATGCCCGCCGCGAGCGCGACCACCTTGCTCCGCAACGGGCGGCCGAAGCGAAGCGGGATTTCGATCAGCCACCAGGTCGCCCAGGCCAGCGCCACGGCGAGGCCGATCACCAACCCGCGTTCGATCGCGGTCAGGTCCTTGAACTTGATCAGCGCGAGGAACACCAGGAGCGGCCAATGCCAGAGATAGAACGGATAGCTGATCCGGCCGAACCAGACCCCGGTCCGGCTAGCCAGGAGATGCCGGCAGCCCCACGCCGCCGGCGCCGAGAGGACAAGCGCTGCGCCCGCGACCGGCAACCCCGCCCACCAGCCGGGGAACGCGCGATGCGGATCGAGCGTGCCGGCCGACAGTGCGATCAGCACCATGCCGACGCCGGCGCGCCAGTTGCTGGCGCTTTCCGTCTGGCTGATCCGGCCCCAGGCGCAAGCCAACGCGCCGCCGGCCAGCAGCTCCCAGCCGCGGGTGAAGGGCAGATAGAAGGTCGCGACGGGATCCGTGCCAATCAGAGCCACGTTGAGAATGAAGGACGCAAGCCCGATGGTGCCGATCACCCAGATCAACGTCAGCCGGAGTCGTGCGGCGAGCATCAGGATCAGCGGCCAGGCCAGATAGAACTGCTCCTCGACGCCGAGCGACCACAGATGCAGCAGCGGGTTCCTGGCCGCCTCGACGTCGAAATAGCCGGATTGCAGCAGGAACGCGATGTTGGCTGCGAACGCGGCACTGGCAGCGAGGTCCCGGCTCAACCGGGCGTAGGCCTGCGGCAGCATCCACAGCCAGCCGAGCGCGAGAGCGGCGCACAGCACCACGATCAACGCGGGAAAGATTCGCCGGATCCGCCGCGCGTAGAAGGTAACCAGGCTAAATCGCCCCGCCTCGAGCTCGCGCACGATGATGCCGGTGATCAGGAAGCCTGAAATGACGAAGAAGATGTCGACGCCGATGAAGCCGCCCGGCAATTGCTCGGGAAAGGCGTGATAGAGCACGACCAGCCAAACCGCGACCGCGCGCAGGCCGTCGATATCCGCTCGGTAGCGGTCCGAGGACGAAGGCGGCATCGGGCGGTCGGTGGAGACAGCGATACTCAACGCGCTTTGCTTCCCGGCAGTCCCCAGGACTTCCTGCATCTGGCGGCGGCCAGCCATCGGGTAGATCGGCGCCAGGACGAGAAAAATACGGGTTCTCTCGGACCACCAGCAGAGCCTCGAATAGCGCTTTTTTAAAGTCGTCGAATCGGCCGCCTGGCGCCTTGAAAGACCGTTAAAAAATCCCATTTGTTCAATATCTTACCCGAAGATACTTTGCGCTATGCGCATCGCATCTTTCATGGCAGAAATAGCTCGATCAGCCCCCCTCCTCCGCGGCTGATTCGGGACATCCTCGAAGGCCTCCAATGACCGAACCTGCGCGGCAGACTGCCGCCGACACCGACCATCCCATCGCGAACGAATATGGCGCGGAATCGATCCGGGTGCTGAAGGGCCTTGATGCCGTGCGCAAGCGGCCGGGCATGTATATCGGCGACACGGATGACGGCAGCGGCCTGCACCACATGGTCTACGAGGTCGTCGACAACGCCATCGACGAGGCGCTGGCGGGCTACGCGACCGCGGTCGAGGTGATCCTCAATCCCGACAACTCCGTCACCGTGCGCGACGACGGCAGAGGCATTCCGGTCGACATCCACAAGGGCGAAGGCGTCTCCGCCGCCGAGGTCATCATGACTCAGCTCCACGCCGGCGGAAAGTTCGACCAGAACTCCTACAAGGTGTCGGGCGGCCTGCATGGCGTCGGCGTCTCGGTCGTCAACGCGCTGTCGAGCAGGCTGGTGCTCAGGGTGTGGCGCGACGGCAAGGAACATCTGATCGAATTCGCCCATGGCGACGCCGTGGCGCCGCTCCGGGTCGTCGGCGAGGCCAACGGCCGGCGCGGCACCGAGGTGACCTTCCTCGCCTCTACCGGGACGTTCAAGAACGTCGAATATGATTTCGCGACGCTCGAGCACCGGCTGCGCGAGCTCGCCTTCCTCAATTCCGGCGTCAACATCGTGCTGTCCGACATGCGTCACGCGGTCGAGAAGCGCGAGGAGATGCACTACCAGGGCGGGGTCGAGGAGTTCGTCAAATATCTCGACCGCAACAAGAAGGCGATCGTGCCCGCGCCCATCATGGTGCGCTCGGAAGCGAACGGCATCGGCGTCGAGGCCGCGCTATGGTGGAACGACAGCTATCATGAGAACGTGCTGTGCTTCACCAACAACATCCCGCAGCGCGACGGCGGCACGCATCTCGCCGGCTTTCGCGGCGCGCTGACGCGCCAAGTCAACGGCTATGCCGAGGCGAATGCGAAGAAGGAGAAGATCCAGCTCACCGGCGACGACTGCCGGGAGGGACTCACCGCGGTGCTGTCGGTGAAGGTGCCGGATCCGAAGTTCTCCTCGCAGACCAAGGACAAGCTGGTCTCATCCGAAGTGCGTCCGGTGGTCGAGAACGTCATCAACGAGGCGCTGGCCGCCTGGTTCGAGGAGCACCCGACCGAGGCCCGGACCATCGTCGGCAAGGTGATCCAGGCGGCGGCCGCCCGCGAAGCGGCGCGCAAGGCGCGCGAGCTCACCCGCAAGAATCCGCTGAGCGTGTCCTCGCTGCCCGGCAAGCTCGCCGACTGCCAGGAGAAGGACCCGGCCAAGTCGGAGCTGTTCATCGTCGAGGGCGACTCGGCCGGCGGCAGCGCCAAGCAGGGCCGCAACCGCGAATTCCAGGCCGTGCTGCCGCTGCGCGGCAAGATCCTCAATGTCGAACGGGTGCGTCCCGACAAGATGCTCTCCTCCGAGCAGATCGGCACGCTGATCACGGCGCTCGGCACCGGCATCAGCGACGATTTCTCGGCCGACAAGGTGCGCTACCACAAGATCATCGTGATGACCGACGCCGACGTCGATGGCGCCCATATCCGCACGCTGCTGCTCACCTTCTTCTACCGCCAGATGCGCGAGATCATCGACCGCGGTTATCTCTACATCGCGCAGCCGCCGCTTTATAAAGTGTCGCGCGGCAAGTCCGAGCAATACCTGAAGGACCAGCGTGCGCTGGACGACTACCTGATCGAGGCCGGAATCGAGGAGTGCGTGTTCAAGCCGGCGTCGGGCGCCGAGCGCGCCGGCCGCGACCTGCTGTCGATGATCGAGGACGCCCGGATCATTCGCGCCGTGCTGAACAATCTGCACAGCCGCTACAACCGCAAGGTGGTCGAGCAGGCGGCGATTGCCGGCGTGCTGCGCCCGGAGATATTCGGCGACGCCGAGAAGGCGGCGGTTGCGGCCGAATACATTGCCAAGCGGCTCGACGCCGTCGCCGAGGAGGTCGAGCGCGGCTGGATCGGTCACTTCGCCGAGGGCGAGGGTTTCCTGTTCGAGCGCACGGTGCGCGGCGTCAAGGATGCCGCGATCCTCGATCACGCCCTGCTGGGATCGGTGGACGCGCGCAAGCTCGATGACTACGCGCCGAACCTGCAGGAGGCCTATGCGCGCCCCGGCACGCTCCGGCGGAAGGATGCCGAGACCGTCATCCACGGCCCGGTCGACCTGTTCGAAGCGGTCACCGAGGCCGGCCGCAAGGGTCTCACCTTGCAGCGCTACAAAGGTCTTGGCGAGATGAATCCGGACCAGCTCTGGGAGACCACGCTCGACATCGAGGCGCGGTCGCTGTTGCAGGTGAAGGTCAAGGAGGTCGACGAGGCCGACGACATCTTCACCAAGCTGATGGGCGACGTGGTCGAGCCGCGCCGCGAGTTCATCCAGGACAACTCGCTCTCCGCCAACGTCGACGTTTGAGACGGGACCCGTCCGCTAGCGACGATGATCGCAGCCATGACGGCGTATGGTCGACCGTCCAACTCCGCTGTCGTCGCCCAGCTTGACCGGGCGACCCAGCACGCCGCGGCCTATCCTTTCAGTCGCTGAGGCCTCTGGGAACGCGTCAAGGCGCACGTCATCGACGTGATCGGATGTGGCATCGGCGCCTTCGGCGAGCGACCGGTCGGCATCTGCCGGGAGGTCGCGCTCGCGGTCGGCGGCAACGCCACCATCATCGGCACCGATCGACGTCGACGCACGACGGCGGACCTTGCCTCTTTCGCCAACGGCGCCGCTTTCCGCTACGTCATCGGCTTCATATCATCCGCTTCGGCGGTCGCCGTCCTGAGGGCAAGCGGATTCCAGCCGGTCGCTAAGAACTGAAATGGAAGCGGGCTTGAGTGGGGCAGATTTTGTGTTGCAGCGCCAGGTCGACCGTTGATTCGACACCGGAACTTCCGGGGCCGGGTCGATGAATCTGCATTTCTTGACATCGCGTAGCCACGACGACGATGCTAGGCTTGCACGCACGCCTGCCATTTCGGCTGGATGCTGCGGTGACCCGCCATGACACTCCCCTCTGCGAGCGGCACGTCGGCCGAGCTTGTTGATCCTCAACGCCCGCCACCCGGCGCAGTCGGGCAGATCGACGCGTCGGCCGGCCCCTTCGAGAATGGCACTCCCAAGCACGAGGCCGGCGCGAAGGGACGCAATGGCGGCATCGACGCGCTGCGCGCGGCGGTCACGCTCCTGGTGGTCTTTCATCATACCGCCATCACCTACGGCGCCATCGGCGGCTGGTACTACAAGGAGCTCGCCCCGTCGGATTCCCTGAGTGGACTGCTGCTGATCCTGTTCTGCACGGTCAACCAGGCCTGGTTCATGGGCCTGTTCTTCCTGCTCGCGGGCTATTACACGCCGCCCGCCTGGCGCCGACACGGCACGAACGGCTTCATCCGCGAGCGGCTGTTGCGGCTCGGCGTGCCGCTCGCATTTTATTTCTTCATCCTGCACCCGCTCACCGTCGCGCTGGCGCAGACGGCCCGCGGCCGTTCTTTCACTGGCGTCTTCGAGTATCAGTGGACACACGGCAGGTTCGAGCCAGGCCCGCTGTGGTTCGCCGAGGCGCTGCTGATCTTCGCCGTCGCGTGGCTCGCATGGCGGTTACTGCGCAAACCGGCGGGAGCAACCACCGCGACGACGCTGCCCTCCGACGCCGTCCTGCTGGCGGCCGCCATCGCAACCGGCACGGCGGCGTTTCTGCTGCGCCTGGTCTGGCCGGTCGGCGTCAACATCGCCTTCCTGCAACTCGGCTACTTCGCCTCCTACATCGCGCTCTTCGTCGCGGGCTGTGCGGCCGCCGATGGCAAATGGCTCGAACGCGTACCTGAACGGCAGACCCGATTGTGGCGACGCATCGCCTGGCTGGCATTCCCCATGTTTCCCATCATCGCGCTGCTTAGTTCGCACGTATCCTGGCTTGGCGGCCGGTCCGAAGGCGGCTTGAATTTGCAGGCGCTCACCTACGCCTTCTGGGAGCCGTTCGTCGCCTGGGGCTTCATCCTCGCTTTGCTCTCGCTGTTCCAGCGGCGCTTCGTCACGCTCGGCGGCATCTGGCAAAACCTCGCGCGCCGCGCCTTCCTGATCTACATCGTCCACCCGCCCATCCTGGTCGGCACGGCGCTCCTGTGGCGTGACATTGCAGCGCCCGCGCTGATCAAGTTCGTGGTCACCGGCTCGATCGCCTGCGCGCTGTGCTACATCACGGCCGGCCTCGCCCTTCGCATTCCCGGCGTCGCGCGGGTCGTTTGACGAAAACCGTGCTGTCGAGACAATGGTTGGCACGGCGTTTGCGCGCCTCGGCAAGATCAAGGCGCGTGCCCGCGGCTTGTCCCGTTCACGGCCAGGCCGCGTCACCAAGAGCTAGCAGCCGCGGCAGATGATCAGCTTGCGATCGACGGCGAGATTTTCCTTGTTGGCGCGCTCGACAGCGTCGGCGCTTTCCATGGGAATCTCGCTCTGCCTCGGCTGGCGGTGACCGACCGGCGCACGCCCAGCCAGTTGCATCTCATGCGGCAACCATGACAGGTCGGCCGCGCCGGTGGATGGCGGCGACGACGGAGCGAGCCCGACCGTCTGCGCGAGGGCGACGCGGCCGCTGAGCAGCGCGGCGAGAACGATGTTCCTTGTCAATCTGTACAAGACCTGACCTCCTCAGCTGATGGCTTTCGAACGAGCCGGCGCTGCCTTGACTTCTGCTGCCGGATCGCACGGCCAACTTCGACCGGCCGCGTTACCGGGCGATTTCAGTGCTGCGGGGAGATGGTTGCGGCTGTAAGCGGCAAGCGCGCACTCGCGAGCCCGGCGAATGTGCCGAAAATGGCGCCTGCGCCAAGCGCTTCGCGAATGCCGCGCGAGACCCTCATTGTTACAATCGTGGTCGTTAGGCCGGTGACGTTCTGTGCAAGCCTCGGATATCCTGCTGCCACGGCAGGGGTGCACAGCTTCGCTCGCTCGACGCCGACCGAATTCGAGGAGAAACGACGATGCATCCAAATCCGACTCAGACCTTCTCGATCCTGCTCATGAGCGCCGCCCTGCTGGTTGCCTCGGCTACGCCGACGGCCGCCCAGTCGCTCGCGAAGGCCTACGAGATCATCTCGGGCAAGAAGTTCGTCGACTTGACGCACAGCTTCTCGCCCGACACGCCGGTCTGGTCCGGTTTCGGCCAGGCGAAAATGACGCCGGCGACCGAGCCTGCGACCAAACGGCCCTACAGCATCGCCCAGGATGGCTTCCGCTCCACCTACTACGAGATGGTGGGACAGTACGGCACACACGTCGACCCGCCGGCGCATTTCGACGAACATGGCGCAACGATGGATAGGATCCCGCTGAAGCAGATGATTCTGCCGCTGATCGTGCTCGACGACACGCCGTATCTCGCCAAGGACCCCAATCATGCCTTCTCGGTCGCCGACCTTCGGGCCTGGGAAAAGAGGCACGGCCGCGTGCCAAAGGGATCGTTCGTCGCGCTGCGGACCGATATGGCGAAGGACTGGGACGCCAACCCCGAGCGCTTCAAGCGCAGCCCCTTCCCTGCCTGGGCGTTCGAGACGATCAGATTCCTGTACGAGGAGCGCGGCGTCATCGCCACCGGTCACGAAGCGATGGACACCGACACCACCGACAAGATGGACTCTGAGACCTACATCCTGAAGCACGGCCACTACCAGATCGAGGTCATGGCCAATCTCGACCAGATGCCCGCCAGGGGAGCCCTGATCGTCGTCGCCTGGCCCAAGGTCAAGGACGGCCTCGGCTTTCCCGCGCGCGCCTTCGCGATCCTGCCATGAGGCCGTCGATCGGACGATCGTGACTCAGGTAGTTCAGCGGGGATTGACCTGCGGCGCGCCCAGTGCGATGGCCGCGCTAAGTTCCTGCCCGCTTGTGCGGTGCATTCTCCTGGACGGGGGAATCATGTGATGGCCGGGGGCGTTCTGTGCTACACGGTGCCGCCCGGCATCGAGGCGCCGGGACGCCGAATCAGGAACTTGCCGGGAGAGCGCGCATGCCGCCCATTCAATACATCGTGGAGGGCGGTCACCGCCTGCGGGGCGCGATCGAGCCCTCCGGCAACAAGAATTCCGCGCTGCCGATCATCGCCGCTGCGCTGCTCACCGACCATCCCGTCACGCTCGACAACGTGCCGCGCATCCGCGACACCGAGACGCTGGTGGAATTGATCCGCTCGGTCGGCGCGTCCGCCGAATGGCGCGGGCGCAACCGGCTCGCGATCCACGCCAAGGAGATTCGCGCCGCCGATCTCGATCCCGATCTTTGCGCCCGGATTCGCGCCTCGATCCTGCTCGCCGGCCCGCTGCTCGCGCGCTGCGGCGAGGTCACGCTGCCGCCGCCCGGCGGCGACGTCATCGGCCGGCGCCGGCTCGATACCCATTTCCTCGCCTTCGAGCAGCTCGGCGCCACGGTGGTGGCGAATGGCCGGCTCGAGTTCCGCAGCGCCGGCCTGAAAGGCGCCGACGTGTTCCTCGACGAGCCGAGCGTCACCGCAACCGAGAACGCGCTGGTCGCGGCGGTGGCCGCCCGCGGCACTACCTATCTGCGCAACGCCGCCTCCGAACCGCATGTGCAGGATCTCGCGCATTTCCTGGTCGCGCTCGGCGCCAATATCGAGGGTATCGGCACCAACACCATGGTCGTGGACGGCCCGGCCACGCTCGGCCAGGCCAGCTACGCGATCCAGCCCGATCATATCGAGGTCGGCTCGCTGATCGGGCTCGCCGCGGTGACGCGCTCGCCCTTGCGCATCGTGCGCGCCGGCATCGAGCACCTGCGCTCGATCCGGATGGGTTTCGAGCGGCTCGGCATCGTCTGCGAGGTCACCGGCGACGATTTGATCGTACCGTCGGAGCAGACGCTGAAGATCAAGGACGATTTCGGCGGCCATGTGCCGAAGCTCGAGGACCAGCCCTGGCCGGCATTCCCCGCCGACCTGATGTCGATCGCGATCGTCACCGCGACCCAGTGCGAGGGCGTCATCTTGATGTTCGAGAAGATGTTCGAATCGCGGATGTTCTTCGTCGACAAGCTGATCTCGATGGGCGCGCGCATCGTGCTGTGCGACCCGCATCGCGCGATCGTGGCGGGCTCCAGCCGGCTGCGCGGCGCCTCGATGATCTCGCCCGACATCCGCGCCGGCATGGCGATGCTGCTCGCTGCGGCCTGCGCCGAGGGCCGGAGCACGATCAACAACGCCGATCAGATCGAACGCGGCTACGAGCGCATCGAGGAGCGGCTGAACGCGCTCGGTGCGAAGATCACGCGGGTGCCGGCGCGGGAGCGGTAGCGGGTATACGCCGCGTCGAAGCCGAGCTGCATGATCATGCCGCGTGGTGGCCGGCGGCCTGGCCACCATCGACATGGAGAATCTCGCCGGTCACGAAGCCGGCCGACTCCAGGTACATCACGGCTTCCACCACTTCCGACGCTTCGCCCATCCGGCCGAGCGGATGCAATGTGGCCAGGAAGGCGTGCGCCTCGACCTGATGCATCGGCGTCTTGATGATTCCCGGTGAGACCGCATTCACCCGTATGCCGCTCCTCGCATATTCGATCGCGAGCGATTTTGTCGCGGCATTCAGGCCGCCCTTGGTGAGCGAAGCCAGCGCTGAGGGGACGCTGCTGAACGGCTGATCGACGAGGCTGGTCGTGACTGTCACGACATGGCCATGCTCTTGCTCTTTCATGATCTCGATGGCCCGCCGGGTCATGTGAAAGAAACCGGCGACGTTGGTCGCCATGTAGACGGCGAAATCGTCCGTGGAATAGGCGGTGAAGGGCTTGGCCATGAACATGCCGGCGTTGTTGACCAGCGTGTCGACACGGCCGAATTGTTTCAGCGCCTCGCCGAACACGCGATCCGCGGTGGCTGGATCGGCGACGTCCCCGCGCACCGTGACAATGGCGGGATCATCGCTCGGCTCGATGGAGCGGGACGTTGCGACGACGCGATAGTCGCGGCTTCGAAACGCCTGCACCAACCCCGCGCCAATTCCTTGCGAGGCTCCCGTTATCACCGCGACCGGTTGCGTTGCGCTCATCGTCTCACCTGCTTCAATGCCACTTGATTGATCGATCGACCGGATGTCACGCCGCACCACTCGCCTGAAGCGGATCGTAATCGGGACGTTTCAGCAGGCCGTGGAGCTGACGCCGGCGGACACCCATGTTGCCGCCGTCGAAGATCGGAAGCGCAAGCGCATCCTGGAGCAGACGTCCGAGCGGCGCTTCGTGATCGTAGCTGTCGATGCCGACGACACGCATCAGATCGGTGATCACGCGAACCGCGGCCTCGGAGCCATAGATCTTGGCCTGAATGGCGAGCTCGTCGGCCGCCGGCGACTGGCTGTCGACGGCATGGCACCCGCGCCAGCTCAGATAGCGGGCGGCTTCGATCGTGGTCTTGGCGTCGGCCAGCGCGTAGCCGACCGCCTGGTGCTCGAGGATCGGATGAACCCCGCCGCGGCGCTCCGTCCGCGCAAAATGCAATGCGAAGTCGAATGCTGCCCGCATCAGCGCGACGCCAAGGACTCCGACCAGGGCTGCTGTTCCGGTAAAGCTAGCCGCCGCCAGTGCAAGACCAGCGCCCCTGCTTCCGAGCAGATTGTGTTGCGGAGCCGAAACATTCTCGAAACCGAATTGCGGCACCAGATGGGCACGATGACCGACCGAATCGATCGCACGCTCGAAAACCAGACCTGATGCGGGGCGCTCGACGGCGATGACGGAGATGCCGTTTTCGGGTGGAAGCTCGGGGTCGGTCCGGCACACGACGCAAAGCACATCGGCGCCCTTGCGATCCCATCCTGTTGCCGACGAGACCCATTTTTTCCTGCCGCTGATGATCCACTGGCCATCCCTGAGCGTGGCCACCGTGCGGACACCCTCGCCCGGGGGAGGAGAAGAGGCGTTGGCGCTGCCGCCGGGCTCGCTGGAACAGAAGCCGGCGAGCGGCGCACCGCTCTTGCGCAGGAACGGAGCCAGCAGCCGGCTGCGCTGCTCCTCGGTGCCGCCGAGCAGGATCGGCAGCACGCCCAGTACGGTGCCCAGCATCGTCAGCGTGACGCTCGCGTTCACGCTGTAGAGCTCCTCCGCCATGATAGCCAGATCGAGCAGGCCCGTGCTCTCACCGCCCGCGGCCGCCGGGATGCATTTCCGTAAGAAACCCGCCGCCACGAGGGCTTCATAGGCGCCCCTCGTTGCGAGAAACCGCTCCTCGGGAGTCGGCAGCGACTCGGCTGCCCTCGCGTCCGCAAGCACCTCCGAAGCGAATTTTCGTGATTCGAGCCGAAAGGTGCGTTGCCGAGGTTCGAGCGTAAAATCGATTGCCATGCGAGAACTCTCCGATCCCCGTGCCAGCCCGGCCGGCCAATCGCTATCCAATCGTGGCGGGCAAATCTCGGACGGTGGCGACCGATTTCTTGGCTGCTGGTGCACCAGGTGGAGCAGCTTCGCGTCCGGGATGGAGGTCGAATATGCGTTTAACGGCTCGTCCCGCCCTCGACGTGGCCGAAATCCATGGCGCGACGAAATTCGCGAGGGGTCGTGCCATTGTGGCGCTTGAACAGCCGATTGAAGTGCGAGATGTCTCGAAATCCAGACGCGAAGGCGATTTCGGCGATCGTGCGCCTGCGCCGTGCATCGAGCAGTTCGCGCATGGATGCCGTTATCCGCCGGTCATTGATGTGCTCGCCGACCGACCGTCCCGTCCTGGAGAACAGCCTGTGCACGTAACGCTCCGAGCACTGGAACTTCCGCGCCAGCATGCCCGCATCAAGCTCCGGATCGCAGCCGTGCCGATCAATATGGTCGAGCATCATCGACAGCAGCACCGGCGCATCGAAACGCTCCGGCAACCGCTCGGCCATGACATCAGTGGCGTGCAGCATCAGATCGACCATGTGCGCGCCGAATCCGGAAATGTCGGAACACGCCGAGCTGAGGCACAGTTCGGCGTAACCCGCCAGCGTCCGGCTCAGCGCCCGGCCCGCCTCGCTCGCCGACAGCTTGAACCGCGGACGTTCCGAAAATCCTGGCGGCAGCAGGTGACGCGGGACCGCGAAACAGAACAGGTGGAAATCCCGCGCATTCGCGATTTCGAACGGCTCGGTCGTATCCGCGACCGCCATGTCGCCGGGCCCGCAAACCTGCTCGTGCCCGGATTGCCAATAGCGACCGGCCCCTTCGCACTGGAGATTGACGAAGCACAGATCATCGCGGCTGCGCGCGATATGGGTGGGCAGCCGAAGAACGCGGTGCCTCGTCGCCCTCACGCGGGAGATCCGGATCGGACCCGCTTCGATCCTAGAAATGGTCCCCTGGAACGGCTGATCCGCTATCTTGCGCGGCTCGAGCGGAACGAAAGCAGCCGCGAGGGCATCGGCCCAGCTCCCGAACGGCCGATCCCTCTCGCTCGATCTTGCAGACCACTCCATCGCCATTTCCCGAAAACGCGATCGCGACGACAATTCAAGGCTTGAGCATATGCCCACTTCCGATCAACAGAGATCAAATCTCCCTGAAGGCCCTTTCCCGGCGGAGTGTAGGGTGGGCTAATCGTACTGAGTCACAAGAAGACTCAAGCCATTGAATCGACTCGTCTTTGTGCAAATATGGTCGTTTCAAAAAGCTCAAGAATTTCAACGAGAGCACCACACATGTGACTTAGTACGACTAATCGTCCGCGCGCACAGAAGCTTACGGCGTAAAGGTGGAAGCGTGCCCACCATCCACGACGATGCGGTCGAGACATGGTGGGCACGTCGCTCCACGCGATGCAAAGCAGCGCGCGGAGCGCCTTAGCCCACCCTACACTTGCCTGCGCTCCCGGCTCGGCGCGATGCCGAACTCGCGGCTGTAGCAGCGCGAGAAATGCATCGGCGCGGCGAAACCGGTCGCGAGCGCGATCTCGCCTGCCGACATCGTGGTCTGGCGCAGCAGCAGCCGCGCCCGTTCGAGCCGCATCTGCATGTAGCGGCGCTGGATCGTGGTGGCGAGCTGGCTTGCGAACAGGCGCTCGAGCTGGCGCAGCGACACGCCGGCGCGCGCGGCAAGCGCGGCCGGCGGAAGCGGCGTCTCGACATGCTTCTCCATGCGCAGCAACGTCTCGACCAGCTTCGGGTGGTGCACGCCGAAGCGCTCGGTCGGCGACAGCCGCTGCGCGACCTCACCGCGCCGGACTTCGGTCTGCAGGAACCAGTCGCTGACCGCGGCCGCCACCGCCGCCCCGTGATCGATCCGGATCAAGGCGTGCATCATGTCGAGCGCGGCGATGCCGCCCGCACAGGTGAAGCGGTCGCGATCGATCTCGAACAGCGAATGGCTCAGGCGGAGGAACGGAAACGTCTCGGTGAAGGCCGGAATGTGCTCCCAGTGCACCGTGCAGCGGTAACCGTCGAGCAGGCCGGCCTTGGCCAGAAGATAGGGCCCTGCCGAGACGCCGCCCAGTCGCACGCCGTGCCGCGCCGCCTTGCGCAGGAAGGCGAAGGTCGGCTCATGGTCGAAGCTCTGCGGATTGCCGCCGGCGCACACGATCAGCGCATCGAGCCGGCCGGCGTCGGCAATACCGGCGTCGGCCTGGATGCGCACGCCGTTGGAGGCGGCGATCTCGCTGCCGCCGATGGCGATATGGCGCCACCGGTACAGGCTTCGCCCGGTCAGCACGTTGGCGGCGCGCAGCGGCTCCAACGCCGAAGCATAGGACATCAGGGCAAAGCCGGGGATCAGCAGGAAGCCGATCCGTCGGGGACGACTCTTGTCGCTTTTGGACAGTTTCCCGTCGTTTTTGGTCATGCCGCCCTGTCAATAGCAGCGCAGGATGCCGCTCACAAGCTCGCACCTGCCACCTATTTCGCATGCGCTATTCGCTTCTTGCCCTCGCCCGCCACGCCCTCAGGGGCAACCGCGACTGGCAACCGGTCTGGCGCGACGCCGAACCGCGGAAGCACTATGACGTGATCATCGTCGGCGGCGGCGGACATGGTCTCGCCACCGCCTATTATCTCGCGAGCCGGCACGGTGTGCGCAACGTCGCGGTGCTCGAGAAGGGCTGGATCGGCTCCGGCAATGCCGGCCGCAACACCACGATCATCCGTTCCAACTACCTCTTGCCCGGCAACGAACCGTTCTACGAATGGTCGATGAAGCTGTGGGAAGGTCTGGAGCAGGACCTGAACTACAACACCATGGTCAGCCAGCGCGGCGTGCTCAATCTCTATCATTCCGACGCCCAGCGCGACGCCTTCGCCCGGCGCGGCAATGCCATGCGTCTCGCCGGCGCCGACGCCGAGATGCTGGACGCGGACGCCGTGCGCCGCATGCTGCCGCTGCTCGATTTCGACAATGCGCGATTCCCGATTCTGGGCGGGCTGTTGCAGCGGCGCGGCGGCACCGCGCGCCACGACGCCGTGGTCTGGGGCTACGCCCGCGGCGCCAGCGATCGCGGCGTCGACATCATCCAGAATTGCGAGGTCACGGGCTTTCAGCGCGATGGCGATCGCATCACCGGTGTCGAGACCACGCGCGGCGCCATCGGCGCGGGCAAGGTCGGGCTCGCGGTCGCCGGCTCCAGCTCGCGCGTCGCCGTGCTCGCGGGCCTCAGGCTGCCGATCGAAAGCCACGTGCTGCAGGCCTTCGTCTCCGAGGCGATCAAGCCGTTCGTCGATGGCGTCGTCACGTTCGGCGCCGGCCATTTCTACATCAGCCAGTCCGACAAGGGCGGCCTCGTGTTCGGCGGCGACATCGACGGCTATAATTCCTATGCACAGCGCGGCAATCTGCCGATGGTCGAGGACGTCTGCGAAAGCGGCATGGCCCTGATGCCGGCGATCGGACGCTTGCGGCTGTTGCGATCCTGGGGCGGGTTGATGGACATGTCGATGGACGGCTCGCCGATCATCGACCACACCCCGCTCGACGGCCTCTATCTCAACGCCGGCTGGTGCTATGGCGGCTTCAAGGCGACACCCGCCTCGGGCTGGTGCTTTGCGCACCTGCTGGCGCGCGACGAGCCGCACCCGGTCGCGGCGAGCTATCGCCTCGACCGGTTCGAGACCGGTCATCTGATCGATGAGAAGGGCCAGGGTGCCCAGCCCAATCTGCATTGAGCCGGTAGCGAGACCATGCGCATTCCCTGTCCCTATTGCGGCGAGCGAGATTTCAGCGAGTTCGTCTACCACGGCGATCCCGCAGCCCGGCCCGATCCGGCGGCGCCGGATGCGCCGCGACGGTTCTACGAGGCGGTCTATCTGCGCGACAATCCCGCCGGCCGCCACGAGGAGCTCTGGTATCACGCCCATGGCTGCCGTTCCTGGCTGCGCGTGACCAGGGACACGCGGACGCATGAGATTTTCGGCGCGGCCTTTGCAAGCAAAGGCGTTGCATGAGCCCGACGCACGAAAGCTCGGTCCAGCGTCTCGCGAGTGGTGGCCTGATCGATCGTGCCCGCTCCCTGCAATTTGCCTTCGACGGTGTGACCTATCGCGGTTATGCCGGTGACACGCTGGCCTCCGCTTTGCTCGCCAGGAGCGTCCGGCTGATTGGCCGCTCGTTCAAATACCACCGGCCGCGCGGCGTGCTGACGGCGGGATCGGAGGAGCCCAACGCGCTGGTCGAGTTGCGTCGCGGCGAACGCTGCGAGCCGAACACGCGCGCAACCACGATCGAATTGTTCGACGGGCTCGAGGCGCAGAGCCAGAATCGCTGGCCGTCGCTCGCCTTCGATCTCGGCGCCGCCACGTCGCTGCTGTCGCCGCTGTTCGCCGCCGGCTTCTATTACAAGACCTTCATGTGGCCGGCGTCGTTCTGGGAGAAGCTCTACGAGCCCGCGATCCGCCGCGCCGCCGGCCTCGGCCGCGCCAGCATGGCGGCGGACCCCGACGTCTATGAGAAGACGCATGCGTTCTGCGATCTCCTGATCATCGGCGCCGGACCCGCCGGACTCGCCGCGGCGCTGACGGCCGGCCGTTCCGGCGCCCGCGTCATGCTCTGCGACGAGGATTTTGTGCTTGGCGGCCGCCTGAACGGTGACAATCGGGAGATCGACGGCGCGGCCGGTTCGGTGTGGGCGCGGCAAGCGGCGGCCGAGCTCGAAGCCTTGCCGAATGTGCAGATATTGCGCCGAACGACGGTGTTCGGCGTCTATGATGCCGGCACCTATGGCGCGATCGAGCGGGTCTCCGATCACGTCGCCTTGCCGCCGGCGCATCAGCCGCGACAACGGTTGTGGAAGATCGTCGCCAAACGGAGCCTGCTCGCCACCGGCGCGATCGAGCGGCCGATCGCCTTCGGCGGCAACGATCGCCCGGGCGTCATGATGGCCTCGGCGGTGCGCACCTATCTGAACCGGTTCGCGGTGGCGCCCGGCCGGCGCGCCGCGCTGTTCACGAGCTGTGACGATGGCTGGATCACCGCGTTCGATCTGGCGCGCGCCGGCATCGTGGTTGAAGCTGTCCTGGATGCGCGGAAGGAAATCGACTCGACGCTTATCGGCAAGGCGAAGCAGCTCGGAATCGCCGTTATCGCCGACGCGCGCGTGACCGACACGCGCGGCAGGCATGGCCTCACCTCGATCTCCGTTCGCGACAGAGATGGGCGGATACGCGATCTCGACATCGACCTGCTGGCGATGTCCGGTGGATGGAATCCGAATCTCGGCCTCACCACCCATCTCGGCAGCCGGCCGAGCTGGTCCGAGCCGCTTGCAGCATTCATCCCCGGCGAGCCGCCGCGCGGCATGAGGACGATCGGCGCCGCCGGCGGCACGTTCGCGCTGGCCGATGTGCTCCGCGAGGGCGTCACGGCCGGAGCCAATGCTGCCAAGGAGCTGGGATTTGCCCCGCCAGCGCAGCATTCTCCAGGAGCCGACGACGAGCCCATCGCCTTCGCGCCGTTCTGGCATGTCGCCGAATCCCGATCGAAAGCCTTCGTCGATTTTCAGAACGATGTCACCACGGACGACGTCGCGCTCGCCGCGCGCGAAGGCTTCCGGTCCGTCGAGCTGCTGAAGCGCTACACCACACTCGGCATGGCGACCGACCAGGGCAAGACCGCCAGCGTCAACGGCCATGCCATCATGGCGCAGCTCACGGGGCGGCCGATGATCGAGGTCGGCACCACCACGTTGCGCCCGCCGCATACGCCGGTTGCGATCGGCGCACTCGCCGGTCACCACCGCGGCCGGCAGTTCCGGCCGACGCGCCTGCCGCCGAGCCATCGGTGGGCGGAGGAGCAGGGTGCGAGCTTCGTCGAGACCGGCGCTTGGCTGCGGGCGCAATGGTTCGCGCGGGCCGGCGAAAGCGACTGGCTGACGACGGTGTCGCG
>NZ_JAFAVV010000723.1 GCF_019242285.1 Bradyrhizobium sp. | reverse complement strand
GCCTCCACCTGATAATGGATCTTGTAGACGGATTTCCAGGGCGCAACGTGATCGTTCACGGTGGCGACGACGAACAGCGGCGTATGGATGTCCGACATGGCGATCGACTTTCCATCCACCACATAGCGCCCTTCCGCGAGATCGTTGTGCAGGAACAGCTTGCGCAGATATTCGGAATGCATGCGATAGGGCAACCGCGTGGCATCGGCGTTCCAGGCCATGAGGTCGCTCGCCGGCGCGCGCTCGCCCATCAGATAGTCGCGCGACACGCGGGACCAGATCAGGTCGTTCGAGCGAAGGAGCTGGAAGGCACCGGCCATCTGCGTGGTGTCGAGCACACCACGCTGCCACATCATGTCTTCGAGAAAGGCGACCTGGCTCTCGTTGATGAACAGCGTCAGCTCGCCGGCTTCGGTGAAGTCCGTCTGTGCGGCCAGCAGCGTGATCGACTTCAGCCGATCGTCGCCATCGCGCGCCATCACAGCCGCGGCAATCGCCAACAGCGTTCCGCCGAGGCAGTAACCCAGCGCATGAATCTTTTGCTTCGGCACGATGTCCTCGATCGTTGCCAGAGCCGCCTGTACTCCGAGCGTACGATAGTCATCGAAGGCAATGTCACGATCGGACGGTCCCGGATTGCGCCAGGAAATCATGAACACCGTGAAGCCCACGTTGACGAGATAGTTGACCAGCGAGTTATGCGGCGACAGATCGAGAATATAGTACTTCATGATCCAGGCCGGCACGATCAGGATCGGTTCGGGCCGCACCTTGTCGGTCGTCGGCTGATACTGGATCAGCTCGATCAGCTCGTTGCGGAACGCGACCTTGCCGCGCGCGGTCGCCACCGTTTCGCCGACGATGAAATCCCGGCGATCGGCCGACAGCCCGCCGGGAGCCAGCAGGCGCACGAGATCGCTGCACCAGTTCTGCCAGCCGAATACGAAGTTTTCCCCGCCGCTCTGGAATGCCTTCTGCAAGATCTCTGGATTGGTTGCCGCAAAGTTGGAAGGTGCCAGCATGTCCAGCACCTGGCGGATCGAGAACTCGACCACTGCCTCGTTTGCCGGCGCAACACCACGGGTGCCGGTGCTGGCGTTGTGCCACCATTGTTCCGCCAGCAAGAAAGACTGCGCCAGCAGATTGAACGACGGGCTCGCCCATTCGGGAGCGGCGAACCGCCGATCCTGCGGCTGCGGTTCGATCAGGGACCAGAGGTTCTGGTCTTGCGAGGCGTAGTGTCGCACCGCCTCGACGAACCTGCCCATATCCCGGACGGCCTGCTGGACAAGCTCCATTTGCCGTTGTGGCGCCGCGGCCAAGTGCGATATCCAGTCCATATAGGCCAGGGACAGCGCGACCGGCGAAATGCCCCCGGTGAACCGCGCCAGCGTCGCATGAAGCGCACGGTCGGCCTCGTGATCCTCCGCCTCTCGCGCGCGATGCGGGACAGGATGCGCCTCGATGACGGTAGGAAGCCTGCCACCCTCCGGGCTGCGTTCATCGGAGGGAGCTGACAACAGGGACAGTTCGGACTTGGGCAATATTGACGTCGATGGCACGAATGGACCTCTATGATCACTTGGCTAATTGAACCTCGGCTTCGTCACATCGGCGTCACGAACTGCGTCGGCTTACGGAGGCATCTTTGAGCAGGCTGGAGGTGGCCTCGATCATTCGCTGACCGTGCTTGAACAGGCGTTCGCAGTCACGCCGCATGAAATCGATCTGATGCAGGCCGCATTCGGCGTACACCGTCCCGATATTGTTTACCGAATGGGCTTCCGCCATCTTCGAGACCAGTTCGGCGAGCAGATGCGTCTCGGTTCGCGCACGATCCAAAATTTCGTCGCCGACGAACACCATTTCCTCAAGCATCAACCGTTGCGCACCAAACAGGAAGTCGAACGTGCGCTGGTTGACCCGGGCCAATCCTTTCGCAGTATCGACGGCGGGTTCCTCGGTCTGCACGGTCTCCGATCGCGAAAGCTCCGTCATGCGAACCTCCTCCCGGCTACGGCTCTCCCGCTCCTACGGCATCTCGTCAAAGCAGCATTGAGCTACATCAACCAGGTGTCAGAATCTCACTGGCTTGACCTGCGTCAAAGGGGCCTTTCCGCTGAAGAAATACGCTCGTCATATCGCTTTCGACTGCACTTGCGGAGCTTGCCATGCGCGCCCATCAGATCATGACCAAGCCGGTCATCACCGTTAAGCCGGAAACAACCATCGTCGACGCCGCCAACATCATGCTGCAGAAGCATGTGAGCGGGCTGCCGGTGATCGATGCCGCGGGCAAGCTCGTCGGCGTGGTGTCGGAGGGCGACTTCATTCGCCGCAGCGAGATCGGCACCCAGCGCAAGCGCGGCCGCTGGCTGCGCTTCATCCTCGGACCGGGCAAGTCGGCCGCCGATTTCGTCCACGAGCACGGCCGCAGGGTCGATGAGGTCATGACGCCAAATCCGCTCACCATCAACGAGGACACTTCGCTTGCGGAGATCGTCGAGCTGATGGAGCGGAACCACGTCAAGCGGCTGCCCGTGATGCGCGATGGCAATGTGGTCGGCATCGTCTCGCGCGCCAATCTGCTGCAGGCGGTCGCCAGCCTGGCGCGGCAGGTGCCCGACCCGACTGCCGACGATGACCACATCCGCGCCCGCATCATCGACGCGATGGAAAAGAACGATTGGTGTCCGTTCGGCCTCGGCGTCATCGTCCGCGACGGCATCGTTCATTTGAGCGGCGTCATCACCGAAGAGCGCACGCGCCAGGCCGCGGTCGTCGCCGCAGAGAACGTCGAGGGCGTCAAGGAGGTTCACGACCATCTGTGCTGGGTCGATAGCATGTCCGGCATGTACCTCAACTCGCCCGAAGACGAGGGGCTGGCGAAAGCGAGCTAAGCTATAACAGTTTGCCGTGGGGTCCGAAAAAGGGATGCGGCCCGTCAAATTCATCAATCGGCACGTGATGAGTGACCAGCGCGCCGAACTCCTCGCCGGTAAACCAGGTATGAAGATGGAAGGCAGGCGGCTCGACCCTGAATGCCGGTTCGCGCAGGTGGTCCAGATCGAGATCGACGGCGTGATTGGGAGCCGGGCAAATCGTGCAGGGCCGACCGGCGAACGTCGTCAGGACGGCACGATGAACATGCCCGCTCGCCACGAGTTGCACCCTGGGATGGCGGCAGACGATCGCCGCGAGCTCGTGCGCATTGCGAAGATTCTGCCGGTCCATGTGCCAGATGCCGGCCACGAACGGCGGATGGTGGAGAAACAGGAGCGCCGGGCGGTCGACCGACGCCGAAAGTGTCGCATCAAGCCACTGCAAGGTCGATGCATCCAGCTCGCCATGCGGGGCGCCGGGCACGTGCGAATCGAGCAGCAGGAGATCGATCGCATCGATCTCGACCTTCTGATTGAGCGCGCCGGACGGGGAAGCATAAGGCGCCTTCGGAAACGCAGCGCGCATCATCTCGCGAGAGTCGTGATTGCCGGGAATGGCGGCGAAGGGAATTTCGAGCGGCGCCAGCAGCTCGCAGAGGTGTTCATACTCCTCGACCACCGGCGCGTCCGCGAGATCTCCCGAGATCACGACGAAGTCGGGCTTCGGCTGGAATTCATTCAGCGTCGTGACGCAGCGTTCGAGCGCCTTTGCGGTATCAACCCGGCCATAGGCCAACCGGGCGCGCGGCTTGACATGGAGATCGGAAATCTGCGCAATACGAAGCTGTTTCGGCGACATCTTTCGTCCTCATGCCTCCGGCGGGAGCAGGCGCACCGCTTTCGATGCAATCGAGAGACCCACCCGATCACCGGCGTCCACTTGTATCGTGTTCGGGGCATCCACCGTCAGCGGTTTGGGCGAGGCGCCGACGACAACCACCCGTTGGCGGTCGCCGACAAAGCTGACGCTTTCGACCTGGCCACGAAGCGGCGCGGCCTCGACATCGACGATGCCGATACTTTCAGGACGGATCATGGCGACGACGGCCGGCTGGCTTGTGCCACCGGCAATCGCCTGTCGGCCGCCCGGCAGGATCAGATGCCCATCATCGAGCGACGCCTCGACGATGTTCGCCGCCCCGATGAACTCGGCCACGAACCGGTCTTTCGGCTCAAAGTAGATTTCGCGCGGTGAGCCGATCTGGGCGATCGCGCCTTTGCGCATCACGACAATTCGGTCGCCGAGCTCCATCGCTTCCGATTGATCGTGGGTGACGTAGATTGCCGTGATGCCGAGCGCGCGCAACAACCGATTGAGCTCTCCGCGCAGGCGGTAGCGCAGGGCGGCGTCGAGCGCGGTCAAGGGCTCGTCCAACAACAGAATGCCGGGCCGGATCGCGACCGCGCGCGCCAGCGCCACGCGCTGCCGCTGACCGCCGGAGAGCTGGTCGATACGGCGATGCTCGAGGCCGGTGATGTTGGTGAGCGCCACCAACTCGGCGACGCGCTTGGCGCGCTCCGTCGCCGGAATGCCGCGGATCCTGAGGCCGTAGCCGATATTCTCTGCGACGCTCATGTTGGGGAATAGCGCGTAGGATTGGAACACCATACCGACATTGCGCCGCTCGATCGGTATCGCCGTCACATCCTTGCCGTCGAACAAGACCTTGCCGCCCTCGTCGGGCTCCTCAAGACCAGCGATGATCCGCAGCATGGTGGTCTTGCCGCAGCCGGAGGGCCCGAGCAGCACCAGCGTCTCGCCGCGCGCAATGTCGAGGCTCGCCGGCTCGAGCGCATGCGTGCCGTCGGCAAATGTCTTGCCACAATGCCCGATCCGCACGGAGACGCCGTGCCCTTGTGGACCGCTCATCGCGTGAGCTCCCGCTCGGCGAACATCTGCATGGCAACCAGCAGCGGAATGATCATGATGAAGAAGATCAGCGTATAGGCGGACGCGACCTCCAGCCGCATGGAGGCGTAGCTGTCAGCGAGCCCGATCGGCAACGTCTTGGTCAACGGCGTGTGCAGCATCCAGGTCAGATTGAACTCGCCGAGCGAGAGCGTAACCACCATCAGGCTGCCGGCCAGGATGCCCGGTACCGCGTTCGGGACGATCACGTCGCGGAAGCGGCGCCAGGGCGATGCGCCCAGCGACGCCGCCCCCTCGTCGAGCGTCTTGATGTCGACGGAGGCGAAGATCGCCATCACCGAGCGCACCATGAACGGCATGGTGAAAACGACGTGGCCGGCCAGGATGAACAACCAGGAGCGACGGAACGCGCCGAAGCCGCCATAGGTGAGCAGCAGCGCGAGCGCGAGTGCGAGTCCGGGGATCGCGATCGGCAGGGTGATGATCTCCTCGACCAGGCGGGATAGCTGCCCTCCCCGCACGTGCAGCGCATAGGCGGCCGGAACGCCGGCAAGCAGCGTTACGGCGAGCGTAGCGAAGGCGATCAGGAAGGACAGGCCGATGGTGTCGGCGTAGAGGTCCCAGACCTGCGCTACCCATTGCAGCGTGAGGCCCGACTGGATGCCGCGAAAATAGTTCGTGGTGACACCGGCCGTAATCGACAGGGCCGTCGGCACCACGAGAAAAGCCGCCACGAGCAGCGTGAACAGGAACTGGCCGGTGAAGATCAGACGATCGCGCATGGCATCATCCGGCTGCGGCGACGGCGCTGCCCGAGAACGAGCGCGCGAGCGCCAGGATGACCCAGGTGATCAGGCCGAGGCCGACGGACAGCGCCGCCGAGGTGGCGAAATTCGCCGCCAGCGTGAACTCGGTGTAGATCAGCATCGGCAGCACATCGATGTTGGTCGCCAGCGTGAAGGCGGTGCCGAACGCGCCCATGGCGGTGGCAAAGACGATCGCGCCGGAGGCGACGAAGGCCGGGGCCAGCGCCGGCAATACCACGTCCCGCTGCACCGCCCAGGGTCCCGCGCCGAGCGACCGCGCCGCCTCCTCGAGGCCGGGATCGAGCTTCTGCACCGCGGCCATGATGGTGAGGATGACGCGGGGGATCGAGAAATAGAGATAGCCGAGAAACAGGCCATAGATCGAATAGGCGAACACCAGCCTCTCTCCGGCCAGGAGGCTGGAGATGTCGCCGATCAGCCCCTGCCGGCCAGCCAGCAGGATGATCATGAAGCCGACGACCACACCGGGAAACGCCAGCGGAAAGGTCAGCATCGCGATCAGCACGGCGCGCCCCGGAAATCGATGACGCTGCAGGAATATGCCGGCGATGGTCGCAACGACCAGGGTCACGACCGTGGTCGCGGCCGCCAGCAGCACCGTGTTGATCAGCGTGGCGCGATAGCGCGGTTCGGCCAGGATGGAGACATAGCCGGCAAGTCCCTGCGGCCCTTCGGCGCCAGTCACCAGCAGACGCGCCATCGGCAGCAGAAAAAATGCCACCGTGACCGCCGCAAGCGGCAGCAGGCAGAGCCCAACGAAGGATCGATGCGACAACAAATGATGGTGCCCCTGCTCTTCAAGCCGGAGCACCATCTTGCATCAGCGCACCTCGGCGAGATAGCGATCGGTGAAGCCTTTCTGCGCGCCTTCCATCTCGCCCCAATCGACGTTCTTGGCCCGGGCGTAGTCGCTGTCCGGCAGGAACTTGCTCTTGACCGCCTCAGGCAGTTCGATCGGGCGCGCCGGCCGCAGATAGGCATTGGTCCAGATCGCCTGCCCCTTGTCGGAGAGCAGATAGTCCATCACCTTCTTGGCCTTCTCCTTGTCGGGCGCGTTCTTCACGAGCCCGACGACATAGGGAAATACCACCGAGCCCTCGCAGGGAATCACGAATTCGAAATTGCCCTTCTCCGAATATTTGGCGCGATAGGCGTTGAAGTCATAGTCGAACAGGATCGGCATCTCGCCGGACACGACGCGGGCATAGGACGTCTGTTTCGGAACGATGGGATCGTTCTTCTTCAATTCCTTGAAGAAGTTGATCGCAGGATCGAAATTTGAGGATGAACCGCCGAGCGCGAGGTTGACCGCGACCACCCCGACATATCCCACCGCGGCCGAGGTCGGATCGAGATAGCCGACCATGCCCTTGTAGTCCGGCTTCAGCAGATCCTTCCAGCAGGCCGGCACCGGCTTGCCGCCGAGCGCTTCCTTGTTCACGAACAGGCCGAGCGTGCCGGAGTGGATCGTGGTCCAGTAGCCATCCGGATCCTTCAGGCCCGGCGGGATCTGGTCCCAGTTCGCCGGCTTGTAGGGCTCCAACGCATCCTGGGCCTTGGCCTTCATGCCGAAATTGACGCCGAAATAGCCGATGTCGGCGACCGGGTTGGCCTTCTCGGCCAGGATCTGCGCTAGCGCCTGCCCCGAATTCTTGTTGTCGTGCGGGATGTCGTAGTGAAGGTCCGCCTTGATCGCCTTCAGCATGGAGGCCCAGTCGGCCCATTCCGGCGGACAATTGTAGCAAATGACGTCGGCCGCATGAGCGGATTGCCAGGGGGCCAGCACACCCAACGCCAGCAAAATCAGGGCAATACAAATGGCCTTCATACGAAAAGCTCCGATTGGATCAGGACGGCAGATGGGAACCCAACTATAGGCCGCGGATGAAGGATTTGCGACGGATGCGGCTCTGCTCTGCAGCAGGCTGGGGAAGCCATTCCCCCAGGGCGCCTTGCGGCGCAGTCGTTGCGACAGGTATCGTGATCATCAAGCAGTATTGCTGTGAACGTGGCCGCACAAAAAAAGCCCGCCCGAACGGAGAAAGCCCATGAATCCGCCCGTCAACGCCCCCACCATCAAGATCGTCAGATCGGTTCGCGAGCAGGTCAGCCCCGAGGAGTGGCAGACCCGCGTCAACCTTGCCGCCTGCTACCGTCTCGTTTCGCTCTATGGCATGACCGAGATGATCGCCAACCACATCTCCTGTCGCGTGCCCGGCGAGCCGAACCATTTCCTGATCAACCCCTATGGGATGCTCTACGAGGAGATGGACGCCTCCTGCATGATCAAGGTCGACCATGACGGTAATGTCATCTTCAATTCATCCGACTATGGCGTGAACGCCGCCGGCTTCGTCATCCATAGCGCGATCCACATGGCACGCCATGATGTCGATTGCGTCGCCCACACCCACACCCCGGCGGGCATGGCGGTCTCCGCGATGGAATGCGGGTTGTTGCCGCTGGCACAGACCTCGATGCGCTTCGTCCACGTCGCCTACCACGACTTCGAAGGCATCGCCGATGATGTCGACGAGCGCGAGCGGCTGGTCCGGGATCTCGGCGACCACGAGGCGATGATCCTGCGCAACCACGGCCTGCTCGTGGTCGGCCGCACCATCCCGTCGGCCTTCAATGTGCTGTACCGCTTCGAACGAGCCTGCGAAGTGCAGGTGATGGCGTTGTCCTGCAACACCAAACTGACCATCCCCTCCACCGAGATCCTGGAGAAGACCTTCGATAAGGTGAAGCCGCGGGTGGATCGGCCCAACCGCAACGGCGATCTCGCCTGGCCTGCACTGCTACGCAAGCTCGACCGGATTGATCCGTCGTACAGGAATTGATCGAATAGCCGTCGGTGGTGCCGCTAGCGCGGCACTACCGCGGTGGCCTCGATCTCCACCCGCGCCGTCTTCTCGACCAGCCGCACCACCTGCAGCAGCGCCATCGCGGGATAGTGCGTGCCAAAGATATCGCGGTAGATCCGGCCAAGCTCCTTCAGGTTGTCGAGATATTCGTCGATATCGACGACATACCAAGTGAGGCGAACCAGATGCTCCGGCCGCGCACCGCCCTCTTCGAGGATCGCCTGGATGTTGAGGAGCGTCTGGCGAACCTGGGCCACAAAACCTTCGGCCAGCCGCTCTTCGCTGTCCCAGCCGACGACGCCGCCGGTCACCACGATGCGCCCCTCCGCCGCCACGCCATTGGCATAGCCCTTCGGCTTGGGCCAGCCGCTCGGCTGCAGAATCTCGACGGCCGGCAAGCTGTCGCTCTTCGTCACCGGCAGCATCGCCACCGTCGGCCCCTTTGGCGTGCTCACGCAAACATCTCCGTTCATTCTTGCTCTATTCCGCCGCCATGCCGGCCGATGCACTGCCGGCCTGCGCGATCTGCCGCAAGGCGAAGCGCTTCAACTTGCCGGTCTCGGTTTTTGGAAGCTGCGGAACGAATTCGATCGCACGCGGATATTTGTATGGCGCGATCGTGCGCTTCACGTGATCCTGCAGCTCCGAGATCAGTGCGTCGTCGGGCGTTGCATTGGCCGTGAGCACGACATAGGCCTTGACGATCATGCCCCGCACTTCGTCAGGCGCACCGACAACGCCGCATTCGGCGACGGATGGATGCGACAGCAGCGCGGCTTCGACTTCTGGCCCCGCGATGTTGTAGCCGGAGGAAATGATCATGTCGTCGGCACGCGCAACGAAAGCGAAGCGCCCCTCCTCGTCCTGCACGAACGCATCGCCGGTCAGATTCCAGCCATCGCGCACATAGTTCGACTGCCTTGCGTCCGCGAGATAGCGGCATCCGGTCGGCCCACGCACCGCCAGCTTGCCAATCGTGCCCGCGGGCACCTCGTTCATCTCGCTATCGACGATCTTTGCCTCGTAACCCGCAACGGCCTTGCCCGTCCGCCCGGCGCGCGCATCACCGATGTGGTTGCTGATGAAGATATGCAGCATTTCCGTGCTGCCGATGCCATCGAGGATCGGCTTGCCCGTCCTGGCGGTCCAGCTCTCGAACACCGGGGCCGGCAAGGTTTCACCGGCCGAGACCGCAAGGCGCAGCGAGGACAGATCGGCGCCGTTGTCCATCGCGGCCATCATGGCGCGGTAGGCGGTCGGCGAGGTAAAGCAGATCGTCGCCTTATAGGTCTCGATGATCTTGATCATTTCGCTCGGCGCAGCATTCTCCAACAGCGTTGCGGTCGCGCCGAAGCGCAATGGAAAGATCGCAAGCCCGCCGAGCCCGAAGGTGAAGGCTAGTGGCGGCGATCCGACGAAGACATCATCGGGCGTGACGTTCAGAACCTCCTTCGCATAACCGTCCGCGATCATCAGCAGATCGCGATGAAAATGCATCGTCGCTTTCGGCTCGCCCGTGGTGCCCGACGTGAAGCCCAGCAAGGCGACGTCGTCGCGACCGGTCTTGGCGGCATCGAAGCGGACCGGCTTGTTCAACGCTACGCGATCGAGCTCGGCATCGTGGTTCGACGTGCCGTCGAAGTTAACAACCTGTTTCAGGAAGCGACTGGTCTTGGCGCAGGCGACGAGCTCGTCGGCGATGCGGCTGTCGGTGAGCGCAAGCGCGATCTCCGCCTTGTCGACGATCTTGGTCAACTCACCGGCACGCAGCATCGGCATGGTGTTGACGACGACCGCGCCCACCTTCGTCGCCGCAAGCCAAGCGGCCACCAGCGCCGGATTGTTGCCCGAGCGGATCAGCACCCGGTTGCCGGGCTTCACGCCGTAATTTTCGACCAGCGCATGAGCCAGCCGGTTGGACCAGTCGGCCAGTTCCTTGTAGGTGCGCTGGCGTCCATTGCCGATCAGCGCGATTCGATCGCCATGGCCCTGCTCGACGACGCGATCGGTGAACTCGACGGCAGCATTGAGATAATCGGGATATTGGAACTCCGGCCGATCCCGCAGCAATCGGGGCCATTGCTCGATCGGCGGCAGATTGCGTCGTGCGAAATCGTCAACATGACCCGACGGCCCAAGCGTGGGAATTTCACCTGACATATGCGTCGTCCCTTGCTTTTCTGAACGAAAGGCCAAGACCGGCAACGAGACGCCCAGCAGCGCTTGTCCGCAAAACATTTTATACTTAAAATATTTCGGCGCAATAGCGCGATTCGGCGTAAACGGATGCGGTTTAAGCAGGCCCCCCTCAGCGCCCTACCAGCTCCACCAAGCGCCTGACCATGGCCGACTCAGGATCGACCAGCGGCGCGATGGCGGTAAAATGATTTGCGCCCGCGACGATGGCGAATCGGGTGGTAACACCTGCTGCACCCCATCGCTGGACGATGCTCCGACTTTGTCTGAAATATTCAGCGCTCTCATTCTCGCCGACCACGGCGTCGAGGTTCCGATCGCGAAGCACGCTCCAGAACAGCGGGCTTGCCGCCTTTGCGGCTTGCGGATCAAGTCGCAGCGCCCTGTTGATCGACGTGCCGACCAGCGGAGCAAGATCGAACAGGCCCGAGATCGCGTAGGCCGACGACACGAGATTGACGGGCAACGAAACGTCGTAAGCCGGCCAGTCCGTCGCCAGCATGCAGGCGGCGAGGTGCCCACCCGCGGAATGGCCGCTGACCACGAGCGGACGGCCGAAGCGCGCCAACTCTCGCGCGGCCGCTCTCATCTCGCCGATGATGGCCTCGACAGTGACATCAGGACAGAGGCTGTAGGTGGGAACGGCGACGTCGATGCCGCGGACATTGAGGCCGCGCGCGCAATGGCTGAACGACGAGCCGTCGAGGGCCTGCCAGTAGCCGCCATGGATGAACACGACGATCGGCCCGTTGCCGTCGCCGGGAAAGAAATCCATCGTGTTGCGAGCGCCCGGCCCATAGGCGATCGCGCGCGGGGCATGCCGCTCACGGTAGCTCGCGGCGTCCCGCGCCCAGCCCGCCATCAACGCCGGATTCTCGGGGACCCTTGCCCGATTGTTGTACTCCACTTCGTAGTCGATTCCCGCCACCGGCTCAGCCTGTCCGCCTGGTGGCCGAGCGCTGGGCGGAGCCCTTGGCCTTGGCCAACAGCCGCATCAACTCGCGGACGTCCTTCGGCGTGAGATCGGAGAAGATGTCGGCGATCCAGGTCTCGTGCTCGGCCGCCATCTTGCGAAACTCGGCCCGACCGACCTTCGTCAGGCTGATCACCTGCACCCGCCGGTCCGAATCCGAGGTGCGGCGGTCAAGATGACCGGACTCGACCAGACGTTCCACGAGTCCGGTCACGTTGCCATTCGACACCATCATGCGCTTGGAGACGTCGGACAGCGTCATGCCTTCGGGCGCCCTGTCGAGCTGAGCCATCAGGTCAAAGCGCGGCAAGGTGACCTCGAACCGCTCGCGCAGCCGGCTGCGCACCGCCCCTTCGATCAGGTTGGTGCACGTCAACAGCCGAAGCCACAACCTCAGTTCATCGCCGTGGTCCTCGGGGAGTTCGACGGCCTTGGTCTCGGAATCGAGGATCATGGTGCGCTCAAGCTGTGGCCGGCCGATCCGCGGTCATCAAAGTGCCATCAGCTGCCGTGATTTCCGCCATTTCGTTTTGACCTTCAAATAATTCGGAGGACGCCGCAAGTCAAAGGACTCAGCCGGATTTCTTTAGACTTCAAGTATTTGGCGTACGGCTTGCATGCGATTTCTTGGTTGAAACAGGTCCGCCGCCGCTGCGCTTGCGGCCGTCGCCGTCCTCGGCATAAGCTCGGAACCGCCTTGGCGTCGATCGGGGGAATAGTCATGAAACGATGGTGTTTGGCCGCGCTGGCGGTGCTGTCGTGCCTTATCGCAGCGCCAGCCGCCGCCCAGGAGAAGATCAAGATCGGTGTGATCGTGACCTTGTCCGGGCCGGCGGCCGTGCTCGGCCAGCAGGCGCGGGACGGCTTCGCGCTCGCGGTGAAGGATCTCGGCGGCAAAATGGGCGACAAGACGGTCGAAGTCACCGTGGTGGATGACGAGCTCAAGCCGGATGCGGCCGTCACGAAGGTGAAAGGACTGCTCGAACGGGACAGGGTCGATTTCGTGGTCGGCCCCATCTTCTCCAACATCCTGCAGGCCATCCACAGGCCGGTCGTCGACAACAAGACCTTCCTCATCAGCCCGAATGCCGGTCCCTCCAGCTACGCCGGGAAGGAGTGCAGCCCGTTCTTCTACGTGACCTCCTACCAAAACGATCAGGTGCACGAAATCCTCGGCAAGGTCGCACAGGAGCGCGGCTACAAGCGTGTCTATCTCCTGGTGCCGAACTACCAGGCCGGACGGGACTCGGTTGCCGGCTTCAAGCTCGACTACAAGGGCGAGGTGGTCGAGGAATCCTACATGCCGCTCGGCACGCTCGATTTCCAGCCCGAGCTCACCAAGATCGCTTCGCAGAAACCCGACGCCGTTTTCACCTTTATGCCCGGCGGCATGGGCGTGAACCTGGTGAAGCAGTATCGGCAGGCTGGCCTTGCCGATAGCATCCCGGTGCTCTCGGCCTTCACCGTCGACGAATCTACTCTGCCAGCGCAGCAGGATGCGGCGCTCGGCATGTTCGGGGGCGCGGATTGGGCACCCAATCTCGACACTCCCCAGAGCAAGAAGTTCGTAAGCGCCTACGAGGCCGCCTACAACAACGTGCCTGGCACCTACGCGATGCAGGGTTACGACACCGCACTCTTGATCGACAGCGCCGTGAAGGCGGTCAAGGGCGATCTTTCCAACAAGGACGCGGTCGCGGCGGCCTTGAAGAAGGCCGATTTCGCCTCGCTTCGCGGCAGCTTCAAATTCAACAGCAACGGCTATCCGATCCAGGATTTCTACCTGACCAAGGTGGCGAAACGTTCTGACGGCAAGTTCCAGACCGAGATCGTACAAAAGGTCTTCGAGAACTATGGCGATCGCTACGCCAAGGATTGCACGCCGGCCAACTAGCCAGTCGGATCGCAGGGAGGAGAAAGTCATGAAAGCCGAGATCGCCGGCATCACACGCGCAAACGACGGCATCCAGGGGATCGCCTGGAACATTCTCGGACAAACTTACGTCCCGAAGAACCGTACCGAGAACTGCTTTTCGTGGCACGCCACCTTCCCGCCCGGCACTTTCGTGCCGCCCCACGTCCATCCGGATCAGGACGAGTACCTCTACCTCCTCGAGGGCCGGCTCGATTTCATGCTGGACGGCGCCGAGGAGTTTGCGACACCTGGCGATACGGTACGTTTGCCGATGGGCAAGCCGCATGGCATTTTCAACAACTCCCAGCGGCTCGCCAAGACGCTGTTCTGGGTGTCACCGACTCGCCGGCTCTATGACCTGTTCTGGGCCATTCACAACATGAAGCAGCAGAATCCCGATGAGGTGGTCAAGCTGGCTGCCGAGCACAACATCCACTTCCTGCCGCCACCCCCGGCGTAAAGCCGTCAGCGCGACACCACGCGCGCGGCAAAACCGGCCCGCGCGGCATAGCCGCGCACGATCGCCTCCCGTGCCTCGTAGTTCAGCACGGTGTCGACATCGGCGAAGCCCTGCGGGGCGAGCTGCTCGACGGCGTCAATGACGCCCTCCGGACCGCCTCGGCGGTTGGATGCGACGATATCGGCTGTCATCGGCAGGCGCTGGTTCTCATAGGCCATTAAGGCCTGCCGCGGATGCTCGGAAAGCGCCAGCGCGTCCGCCAGACACCGGGCGTCGAGGATGGCCTGCGAGGCGCCGTTCGATCCCACCGGGTACATGGGGTGCGCGGCGTCGCCGAGGAGCGTGACACGCCCGCTCGACCAATAGGGCAAGGGATCGCGATCGCAACAGGGGTATTCCCAGAACTCCGGCGTCGCGTTGACCAGCGCGGCGAAGTCCACCTGAGGGATGGAGAAGCCGGCAGCGTGGGGCATCAACTCCTCTCGCTTGCCGAGCCTCGACCAGTCCTCCCGACGTGCCGGCGGGGCGGAGCCGTCCCCCACCCGCACCAGGACCGCCCAATTGGTCAGACGGCTGGCTGGGCTGGAGCCGGCAGCGATCGGATAGACCACAGCTTTGGCGTTCAGGCCGCCGGCAATGATCATCGACTGCCCGCTCAGGAATACCGGCCAGTCCGCCGCACCGCGCCACAACATCAGCCCGTTCCAGCAGGGCGGACCTTCTTCAGGGAACAGCGTCTCCCGGACCTTCGAATGGATGCCATCCGCGCCGATCAGGATGTCGCCGCGTACCGTATGGACATGCGCACCGCTGCGATCGAAGAAGTAGGCGATCACGCCGCCCTCGTCCTGGACGAACGAGCCGAGCCGGCATCCGGTCCGGATCGCATCGGCGCCCAGCCGCTCGATCACCGCCTGATGGATGACGCCCTGCAGCCGGCCGCGATGGACGGAGAATTGCGGCACGTCATGGCCGGCATCCAAACCGCGCTTCTCGTGCCAGACCTGCTGGCCGTGACGCGTGAGATAGAACAGCTCATAGGTGCGGATGGCCGCCTCGTCGAGCCGGTCCAGCAGGCCGATGCCGGCGAGCTCGCGGATGGCATGCGGCAGCGTGTTGATGCCGACGCCAAGCTCGCGAATGCTGTCCGACTGCTCGTAGACCTCACAGTCGATGCCGCGGGCCCGTAACATCAGGGCGGTGGTAAGCCCGCCAATTCCACCGCCAACGATAATCGCCTTCATCGCACCTGCTCCGTTCGATGTCAGACGTCAGGTAGCGTGGCACGGCCGGTCACTCCGCTGCAAGCGGCTTCGCCGCCTCCACCTTGAGCTCGGCCCGGGCCTTGGGCTTAGCCTTAATTTTAAGGTCCTCGAGCTCCTGCCGGTCACGTACGCTGTTGCGGAAGATCTGCTCCTTGCCTGGCAGGTATTGCGGCGGACAGAACATATCGTCGGCGCCGTACCACGCCGCCGCCTTCATCGTGAAGGCCGCATCGACCAGGTGCGGCCGGCCGAGCGCGACCAGATCAGCCCGGCCGGCGGCCAGAATGGTGTTGACCTGGTCCGCCGTCGTGATGTTGCCGACGCACATCGTGGCGACCCGGGCCTCGTTGCGGACCTGGTCGGAAAACGGCGTCTGGAACATGCGGCCGTAGATCGGCTGGGCGTAGCGCACGGTCTGACCGGTCGAGACATCGACCAGATCGACGCCGGCCTCCGCAAAGGCGTGCGCGATCAGCACGGCATCATCGCCGGTAATGCCTCCCTCCGCCCAGTCGGTCGCTGAAATGCGCACCGACATCGGTTTGCGCGCCGGCCAGGCCGCGCGCATCGCCTCGAACACCTCCAGCGGGAAGCGCAGGCGGTTCTCCAGCGAACCCCCATAGGCGTCGGTGCGGTGGTTCGTGAGCGGTGAGATGAAGCTTGCCAACAGGTAACCGTGGGCGCAGTGCAATTCGAGCATGTCGAAGCCACAACGCTCGCCGCGCAGGACCGCGTCCACGAACGCGGCCTTGACGGCATCCATGGTAGGCCGGTCCATCTCGCGAGGCATGCGGCTGTCGGGGAAATAGGGGATCGACGAGGCGGAAACGATGTCCCAGCCGCCCTCATCCAGGGGACGGTCCATCCCGTCCCACATCAATTTGCTCGCGCCCTTGCGACCGGCATGACCGAGCTGCAGCGCGAATTTCGCCGCCGAATTGACATGCACGAAATCGACGATGCGGCGCCAGGCAGCCTCCTGGTCGTCGTTCCAGAGCCCGGCACAGCCCGGCGTAATGCGGGCATCGCGCCCGACGCAGGTCATCTCGGTGAAGATCAAGCCGGCGCCGCCGATGGCGCGCGACCCATAGTGCACGAGATGAAAATCGTCCGGCATGCCATCCTTCGCCGAATACATGCACATCGGCGAGACGACCGCGCGATTCCTCAACTCCATCTCGCGCAAGCGGAAAGGCTGGAACATCGGCGCCTGCGGCCTGTTGACGTCCACATCGAAGCCAACGGCGCGAACATGACGAGCAAAGGCCCGGTCGACTTCGGCGACGAAGGCCGGCGCGCGCAGGGAAAGATTGTCGTAGGTGATCGCTTTCGAGCGCGTCATCACCCCGAAGGCGAACTGCACGGGATCGAAATCCCAGAATCGATCGACATGCTCGAACCAGACCAGCGAGACGTCGGCGGCGTGCTGGGTCTTCTCGACCTCCTCCCGGCGGCCATTTTCGTAAAGCTCGAGCGCCGCCGCGACGGTGGGCGCGTGCTCCATGGCATCCGCCAGCGCGATTGCGTCCTCCATCGCAAGTTTGGTGCCAGAACCGATCGAGAAATGTGCGGTCGCCTTGGCATCGCCGAGCAACACCATGTTGTCCTTGACCCAGCGCTTGCTGCGGATCATCGGAAAATTGCGCCACATCGAACGATTGGTGAGCAGCGGATGGTCACCGAGGAACCAGCCGAAGATTTCTGCCATCCGATCAGCCGACTGCCTCTCGTCGAGGCCGGTCAGGCCGGCACGGGCAAAGGTCGTGGGATCGGTTTCGAAAATCCAGGTCGAGCGGCCGGCTTCATATTGGTAAGCATGCGCGATGAACG
>NZ_JAFAVV010000604.1 GCF_019242285.1 Bradyrhizobium sp. | reverse complement strand
CCGTGCTGCAAACGATGGGCGGCGCCCTGATCGTCTCGGGCGTGCTGATCGTCGCCTCCCACGTGCGCAGGCAGGACGCGAAGTGAGTTCGCTTCGACCCGGTCAGATCGGCTTGAAGCCGAGCGCCCCGCGCAACCGGTTCAGAATGAAAATTCCGTCGCGGTGCGAGAGCACCCGCTCCAGGTTGGCGGGGTCGATCTTGACGCTGGCGAAGCGCGGACCGGCGGAGACATCCTGCAGCCTGATGGCGAGAGCTTCGATCTCGGCCATGGTGTCGAGCCCGCGGCTGTCGGCGATGCCGCAGGCGCGGGCGACGCCGACGAGATCCGTGGTCGCGGACGTATGGCTCACCTGCCCGCCGGTCTCGCCATAGGCTTCGTTGTCGAGCACGACGATCGAGAGATTGCCCGGCTTCTGCAGCGCGACGGTGGCGAGGCTTCCCATCCCCATCAGCATCTCGCCGTCGCCGGTGATCACGACCACCGGCGTGTCCGGCTGCGCCAGCGCCATGCCCAGTCCCATCATGACGGCGCCGCCCATCGCGCCCCAGAGATAGAGGTTGCGGTCATGGTCGCCGGCGGCGGCGATGTCATAGGTCGAGGCGCCGAGGCCGCCGATCGCGATCGCATCCTTGCGGTCCCTGAGCAGCGCGGCCGTAACCTCGCGGCGGTCGAGAAGATTGGTCCTGCTCATTTCACGAACACCTTTGCGCCGATCAGCCGCTGCGACAACAGCACCGCGGTCGGCGTCAGCGCGTTGTAGGCCTGGCCTGCCGCAGCCTCGACCACCTCGCTCACTTCGACGGGGTGGGAGGCGCGCAGCACCTTGATGCCCGACAATTCGAAGATGGCCTGCGTGCTCGATCCCATCGGCACCTGCCATGGATTGAACTCGCCCCATTCGCCGCGCATCGTCACCAGCGTCAGGAACGGAAAGCGGAAGATCTGGGTCAGCGACAGCATGTTGATGCAGTTGCCGACGCCGCTGGATTGCATCAGGAGCGCGCCGCGCTGGCCGCCGGCCCAGGCGCCGACCAGCAGCGCCACCCCTTCCTCTTCCGTCGTCAGCGGAATGCCCCGCATGGTCGAGGACGCCAGCACCCGCTTGATGAGATCGGAATGGCCGGCATCCGGCACATAGGGGACCTGGCGGACGTCGAAGCGTTGCAGGATCGAAAAGATCTCTCCCGTCCAGGATGGCGCGGCTTCTGCGGGGGCTTCGGTGCGGGCGTGCATTTGCGGTTCCGGTCGGCTAATCAGGGGGCGGAATGTAGAGACTTGCGCTGCGAACGAAAGCGCAAAATCGGCATATCGCCATGATCCCGGGAGGACGGCATGAACGCGCAGATGCGGGCGCTGGCGGCTGGTTTCGACCTGGAGAAGCTGACGGCGGAGTTCTACGTCAACCCGTACCCGACCTATCGCGCATTGCGGGAGCACGAGCCCGTCAGGCAGATGCCGAACGGCTCCTATTTCCTGACCCGCTATGACGACCTGGTTACCGCCTACAAGAACACCAGGGCATTCTCTTCCGACAAGAAGAAGGAGTTTGCGCCGAAATACGGTACCTCCCTGCTCTACGAGCACCACACCACGAGCCTCGTCTTCAACGATCCGCCGGCGCATACCCGCGTGCGGCGCCTGATCATGGGCGCGCTGTCGCCGCGCGCGATCGCCGGCATGGAGCCCGACCTGGTGCGGCTGGTGGACGGACTGCTCGATGCCATCGCGGCCAAGGGCACCTTCGAGCTGATCGCCGATTTCGCCGCAGCGATTCCTGTCGAGGTGATCGGCAACCTGCTCGACGTGCCGCACGAGGAGCGCGAACCCTTACGCGACTGGTCGCTCGCCATTCTCGGCGCGCTCGAGCCGGTGATCAGCCCAGCGGCCTTCGCCCGCGGCAACGACGCGGTGCGGGACTTCCTCGCCTATCTGGAAATCCTGGTCGAGCGCCGCCGCGCCAAGCCAGGCAATCCCGAGCGCGACGTGTTGACGCGCCTGATCCAGGGCGAGCCCAATGACGAACGACTGAGCGAGAAGGAGTTGCTGCACAATTGCATCTTCCTGCTCAATGCCGGCCACGAAACCACGACCAACCTGATCGGCAACGGCCTCGTCGCGCTCGCCGAGCATCCACCCGAGAAGCGCCGGCTGATCGAGAGTCCCGACCTGATCCGCCCCGCGGTGGAAGAAATCCTGCGCTACGAAAGCTCGAACCAGCTCGGCAACCGCATGACCACCGAGCGCGTCGAACTCGGCGGCATCACGTTGGAAGCCGGCACGCCGGTGACGCTGTGCATCGGTGCCGCCAACCGCGATCCCAGCCAGTTCGAGGACCCCGAGCGGTTCGATGTCGGCCGCACGGTGAACCGCCATCTGGCGTTTGCAACGGGCGCGCATCAATGCGCCGGGATGGCGCTGGCGCGGCTGGAAGGCGCGATCGCAATCGCGCGTTTTCTCGCGCGGTTTCCCAATTACGCAATCAATGGCGAGCCGATACGCAGCGGCCGCGTCCGCTTTCGCGGATTTCTGAGCGTGCCGTGCCTCACGAAGGCGTAGGGTGGGCAAAGCGGCCACATACACCGAAGCCCGCCAGATCAAACCGCCGTCCGGTGCCGCTCGATGCAGGTTTTCAACACCTCGTCCATCGGCCTTTCCCACCAGTCGTTGGAGAAAATCTCGATCTCGGAATAGCCGCCGAAACCTTGCGCCTCGACGGCGGCGCGGATCGATTTGATGTCGATCACGCCGTCGCCCATCATGCCGCGGTCGTTGAGGATATCCCGGGTCGGCACCAGCCAGTCGCAGACGTGGAAGGCCAGCAGGCGGTCCTTCCCCGCACGCGCGATCTCCGTCATCAATTCGGGATCCCACCAGATGTGATAGACGTCGAGCGCGACGCCGAGCGCGCCGGTGCGCTCCGGATCGAGCCGGTCGCAGATGTCGAGCGCCTGCTTCGTCGTATTCACGCAGGCACGGTCGGCGGCATAGGCCGGATGCAGCGGTTCGATCGCAAGCGGCATGCCGGCCTGCCGCGCATAGTCGAGCATCTCGCCGATGGCCTGCTCGACCTGCGCGCGTGCCGCGCCGATGTCCCGCGACGGCGCGCTGCCCGGCCGCGAAAATTGCGGCAGGCCGCCGACCACGAGCACGACGCAGGGCGCACCCAGCGCCTTCGCCTCGTCGACGGCGCGGCGGTTGTCATCGCGAACCTCGGTGCAGCGCCCCGC
>NZ_JAFAVV010000535.1 GCF_019242285.1 Bradyrhizobium sp. | reverse complement strand
CGCTATCGAAGCGAAGTAAATATGACCGACATGCCCCAGCGACTGAGCTCGTAGACCAGGACATGATCGAAGTCGGCCTCGCCCGAGCAAACATCGTCAATCAGTTCGGCGTGGCCAGGCCGTCCTTTGATCCGAAGACCGCTGCGTCCTTCGATATGGGTGTGAACGATGGCGAGGTTCTTTTGCCGGGCAAATGCCGCGATGGCGGCGGCCTGGTTTTGGATCGAATACCGTTGATAGTCGGTCGACATCCGAACATACTGCACTGCCCGAAGTGCCTTGTTGCGCTTCGCTAGACCTGTGCTCCTGCGTACGACGAGCGCGTTGGCCATCAGCCCGAGTCCGGATGGGGCTGCGCCCTTTTAGCAAATGGTCAAAACCAAAACAACGAGAGGCATGGTTGCCTGCGCATGTGCAATCTATATTCCATCACGACCAATCAAGCTGCGATCCTTGCGCTCTTCCGCGTGGTCAACCGCTACGTCGGCAATCTCGAGCTGATGCCGGGTGTGTTCCCGGACTATCCCGCACCGGTCGTGCGCAACGCCGGCGCCGAGCGCGAGATGGTGATGATGCGCTGGGGCATGCCGCCGCCTTCCCGCACCGGCGGGCCGCCTGTCACCAACATCCGCAACAGCACTTCGCCGCACTGGCGCGGCTGGCTGAAGCCGGAGAACCGCTGCCTGGTGCCGTTCAACAGCTTCGCCGAGTACGCGCCGGAGCCTAATCCGGAAACCAGGAAGAAGGACGTCGTGTGGTTCGCGCTCGGCGACGACCGGCCACTTGCCGCATTCGCGGGGATTTGGACGACGTTCAACGGCGATCGCGGCACCAAGTCCAAGCCGGTGCCCGGCCCGCACCAGGTCTACGGCTTCCTCACCACCATGCCGAACGCCGTCGTCGCGCCGATCCATCCTAAGGCGATGCCGGTGATCCTGACCACCGACGAGGAACGCGAGATCTGGATGCGCGCGCCGTGGGACGAGGCCAAGGCGTTACAGCGACCATTGCCCGATGATGCGCTGAAGATCGTGATGCGCGGCGCGGACAAGGAAGACAAGGCGGCCGCATGACGCTCGTCTAGAAGCGCCCAATTCCTGGTCGTACCGCTTCATTCGCCCTTCTCTTCAGGACCTGCAGTCGGCTGTCCACGTTGAGCGGCGAGCTCTGACGCAGCGCGGTTCTCGCAAAACCCGCCCGTCGCTGGAACTGAGCCCGTTATGCCCCAAAGGCGGCAGAGCCTGTGATCAGAGCTCAGAAAGCATCATCTGATAGTGGTGTGACATGTCCGGGCCAGCGTTGCTCGTCCTGGCATCGAACTCATCCTCCAAGCAAAGGAGCAATATGTCGAGATCGCCTGCGTGCTGGATGCTTCGGCGGGCAACCAACTTGAACCTACCTGCCAAGCGGTGAGACAATTGCACCCACGCGCGATTTTCCGCACTATGTTTCGCTCGGGCGACCCCAAACATGGTGTTCAGTAAGGACGATACGGAAGGCGCCATCGGGGTTACTTCTGCTCAGGCACGCTGGGCTTATTCGCTTCGCCCTGCCTATCCGCGGAGCACTAATCGCCCAGGAGCAATTCGTCGACCCCGTCCCTTCGCCGACCCCGATGCTGCCGCGCGCAAGCTTATCGAGATCACCAACATCATCGAGCCTGTACAGGACGGCCGCATTCACATCGAGAAGATCAATGCGCCGATGCTGTTCGAGCTCGGCGCCACGCCGGCGGAATACAAGGCCGGCTCGATCGCGCGATCGCAAGGGCTGGCTCGTCCAGCACGAGAGCGGTACCTTCGTACGCTTCACCCAGGCCGGCGCGGATCTGTTCGCGTGAACTGCCCGCGCTGCCAGGGCATGCGCTGGGTCTGCGAGGGAGCATTCCGACCCGCCGTGGGGCGAGGTGCCGGCCACCTGCCCCTCCGGCCGATAAGAAATTATTCTGGCGACAACCTGTTCGCCCAGCCACCGCCGCCTACCCTGCGAGCCTCTTCTCAACACGCTTTCGGCTGTTGCCGGCCTTCTTGACCGCCTTCTTCACCGCCGAAGCCGAGCGTCCCGTCTTCTTCGCCTCATAGCGCACTTCGTGCTTTTGGCCACCGGCGACCTTCGCCCGATCCAACTTCCGCCCGCGCGACGTATGCGACTTCTTGGCCATGCTTTCCTCCTACAGTACCGCCGCCGAGAACGCATTGCTGTTACCATTTGTTCCGGCCGCGGAAATCCGAACGGCCGCTTGCGTTGAATCTTTTTGTTGAGTGATTGGAGTGACCAGTGGCGTTTCAGCGTCGAAAGCTGGTGGCGGTCGGCAGCAAGGCTCATTATCCGGGCTTCATTCCGCCAGCGCTTGCAACCGCCGTCGGCAGCGTCCCCGGCGGTCAACGCTGGATTCACGAGATCAAGTTCGACGGCTACCGCGTGCAGGTTCACATCAAGGATGAAGCCCTCAGGGTCTTCACCCGCCGCGGCTACGACTGGACCAGGCGCTTTCGCAAGGTGGCTGCGGATGCCTGGCAGATCAATGCGGAAACAGCGATCATCGACGGCGAGGTCGTAGTGCCCGGCGAGAACGGCACGACCGATTTCGCCGCATTGCAGAACGAGCTGCAGGGTCGATCGAAGAAGATCGTGCTGGTCGCGTTCGACCTGCTCTACCTCAACGGCTACGACTATCGGAAACTGCCGCTGCTCGAGCGCAAGGCGCACCTCAAGAAGCTGATCGCCGCAACCGATGTCCAGTTCAGCGAAAGCTTCGAGATCGAAGGGCCTGAGATGTTCGTCCACGCCTGCAAGGTCGGGCTCGAGGGCGTGGTCTCGAAGGTGCGTGACAGCATCTATCCGTGGGGACGCAGCAACAATTGGATCAAGGTCACCTGCCGGCAGCGCGAGACGCTGCCGATCGCGGGCTTCGCGCTGGACGGCGACGAATGGGATGGCCTCTATGTAGGCCGGATGAAAGGTGACCAGCTCGTTTACGCTGGCAAGGTAGACCATGGCTTTGACAAGCGCACTGTCACCGAGCTGCGCCAAAGGCTGAAGCCGCTGATCCGCCGCACCCAGCCCTATGCCAAGAGGATCGCCCACCGCGGCACCTGGGTCGAACCGAAGCTGCTCGCCGAGATCGAGTACCGCGGGAAATCCGCAGAGGGCAAGCTCCGTCACCCGTTCTTCAAAGGCCTGCGGGAGGACCTGTGATGGTGCCTCGCAAAGACGCTTTCGGCACCTGGTGGGATTGGGCGGAGAAGCCGCTCGACAGCCATCTGTCGATCTCGGCCGAGTTGCACCGCGCCGTGATGGAGTTGCCGGAGGACGATCGCAATGAACGCGCCAAGGTGAACGAGGCCGCCCGACGGGCCGGTATCGAGCTCGACGCCGAATCACCGTGAATCGCGAATCCGGCTCTGGCGCCTAGTTTCGCGCGCGCCGCAGTGCCGCCGTCAACCTCTCCTTCTCGCTCTCCCACCTGACGTCTTCGGTTTTGGTCCGCTTCTCGACCGCGGCCCGTTCGGCATCGAGCGCCTCGGCGCGCTCTTCATGCTCCCGCTGCGCCTTGTCCAGCGCCGCCTGCGCTCTTTCGACCAGCTTCTCGCGCTTGGCGCGCTCCTTCGCCCTCGCCGCCTCTTCTCTGTGACGTTCAGCATCGCGCCGCTTCTGCTCGCGCTCGAAGTCGGCGGCGGCCTTGCGGGTATCCTTCTCGCTGATCTCGGGCGCCGGTCGCCTCTTCAGCGCCCGGCGGCCCTTTTTCCGCTTGCTTCGGTCTTCGCCGCCCAGGTCTGTTGGCAGGCCGGCATGCTCGGTGAAAGGGCCATTCGATCCCGCCGGGCGTTTGAGCACCACACCGGGTTTCGACATGGTGGCGGTAACCACGTCGGGATCGTCGATCTCCTCGGCGATACCCTGATGGAAGAGATTGCTGCCGGCCCCCCAGGCCTCCAGTGCGGCCTTCATCGACGGCGCCGCGATCGCCAGATCGTAGAAGCCGAGGGAGGTCCGA
>NZ_JAFAVV010000450.1 GCF_019242285.1 Bradyrhizobium sp. | reverse complement strand
CGCGCGCTTCGTCTTCTCGACATCGGCGCCGACCAGCGGCGCGATCTCGGCGGCGAAGCGCTCGATGCGCTTGATGCGTTCGCCCTGCGTGCCCAGCTTCTCGTGAAACACGATCTGGTCGAATTTCGGCAGCCGGTCTTCCAGCTTGGTCTTCAGGTCGGTCTCGTAGAAGAACTTCGCGTCCGACAGCCGCGCGCGGATCACGCGCTCGTTGCCGGCTGTTATCACCTTGCCGCCGTCGCTCGCCTCGTTATTGGCAGTCAGCACGAAGCGGTTGGTCAGCTTCCCCGTCTTGGGATCGCGGACGACGAAACATTTCTGGTTGTTGCGGATGGTGGCGCGGATCACCTCGTCGGGGATGGAAAGGAAATCCGCATCGAACGATCCCGTCAGCACCACCGGCCATTCGACGAGGCCCGCGACCTCGTCGAGCAGCGCGGCGTCCTCGACCAGCTCGAATCCTTGCGCGAAGGCGAGCTGTTTTGCATCGGTCAGGATCGTATCCTTGCGGCGCTCCGGATCGAGCACGACCTTGGCGTCCAGCAGCTTCGTCTCGTAGTCCTCGAAGCGGCGCACCTGAATGGCGCCCGGCGCCATGAATCGATGGCCGAACGTGGTCTGGCCGGCCTCGATGCCGTCGACGGAGAAATTCACCACATCGGGCTGCTCGGTCTCGAGCCCGAAGGTCGCGGTGATCGCATGCAGCGGCCGCACCCAGGTGAGCGAGCCTGCTTTCGCCGAGTGCGCGCCCCAGCGCATCGACTTCGGCCACGGGAAAGTGCGCACGATCACCGGCAGCATGTCGGAGAGCACGTCGAGCGTGGCGCGGCCGGGCTTCTCGATCAGTGCGATGTAGAAATCGCCCTTCTTGTCCTTCTGGATCTTTGCCTCCTCAATCGAGGCGAGACCGGTGGCCTTGAGGAATCCCTGGATCGCGGCGTCGGGCCCGCCGACGCGCGGGCCTCGGCGCTCCTCCTTGAGGTCGGCTTGGCGCGGGGGAATGCCGTGCACGGTCAGCGCCAGCCGCCGCGGCGTCGCGAACGCCTTCGCGCCTTCGTAGACCAGGCCTTCAGCGACGAGCTTGTCGGTCACCATGCGGCGCAGATCATCCGCCGCCTTCGCCTGCATGCGCGCGGGAATTTCCTCGGAGAACAGTTCAAGCAGAAGATCGGGCATGACTCATCACTCCCCGCGCAAAGGACCACCCTCCTTTGGAGGGGGAGGGTCGCCGGCCGCGGGCACGCGGGGTGGGGTGACTTCGATCATCTCGTAAATGGCCTCCAGTACGGCCTCGGTCCTGCTCATCACATCGTTATTCCAGAATCGCACCACGCGATAACCTTCCGTCTCCAGCCAACGCGTGTGAGCTTCGTCGCGACTGCGGTTGACATCATCTCCATGCTGCGACCCATCGACCTCAATGATCAGGTGTTTCCTCAAGCCGGCAAAGTCCGCCATGTAAGGGCCGATCGGAACCTGCCTTCTAAAATGACTTCCCTGCACTTCGAGCCTTTTGAGATGACGCCATAGCACGTCTTCTGCCGTCGTCGTATTCGCTCTCAGCCTCTTGGCGGTCTTGCGCTTGAAGTCGCTTATTGTCCTCTTCACCATCAGCAGCTCACCCCACCCCGCTCGCCTCTTTCTTCACCCTCCCCTGGAGGGGGAGGGTCGGCACGCAATCGAGCGAAGCGAGATGCGTGACGGGGTGGGGTGATCTCTCAGCTCGAACACTGTTCGAGTGGATGGACCTTCACCCCACCCCGCTCGCTTCGCGAGCGACCCTCCCCCTCCAGGGGAGGGTGAAGCACCGAGTTCGTCGCTTCGTCCCTCGGCCACCAACCGTTACGTCAACCCGCCCTTCCCGCTTCCGTGTGCACCCAGGCCTCGCCGCAGGCTTTCGCCAGCTCGCGGACGCGCAGGATGTAGCTCTGGCGCTCGGTCACCGAGATCACGCCGCGGGCGTCGAGCAGGTTGAACACGTGGCTCGCCTTGATGCACTGGTCGTAGGCCGGCAGCGCCATCAGGTGCTCTTTGCGGTTGCCCTCGCGCCAGCCGGCCGCGAGATATTTGCGGCAGGCCTCCTCTGCCATCCTGAATTGCTCGAACAGCATCGCGGTGTCGGCATATTCAAAATTGTGCCGCGAATATTCCTGCTCGGCCTGCAGGAAGACGTCGCCATAGCTGACCTTGGCCTCGCCTTCGCGGCCGTTGAAGTTGAGGTCGTAGACGCGGTCGACGCCCTGCACATACATCGCAAGCCGCTCCAGCCCATAGGTGAGCTCGCCCGCCACCGGCGCGCATTCGACGCCGGCAACCTGCTGGAAATAGGTGAACTGCGAGACCTCCATGCCGTCGCACCAGCATTCCCACCCAAGCCCCCAGGCGCCCAGCGTCGGGCTCTCCCAGTCGTCCTCGACGAAGCGGATGTCGTGCAGCGCGGAGTCGATGCCGATCGCGGCGAGCGACTTCAGGTACAGCTCCTGCAGGTTCGGCGGCGACGGCTTCATGATCACCTGGAACTGGTAGTAGTGCTGCATGCGATTGGGGTTCTCGCCGTAGCGGCCGTCCTTCGGCCGCCGCGACGGCTGCACATAGGCCGCCTTCCACGGTTTTGGCCCGAGCGCGCGCAAGGTCGTGGCGGGATGAAACGTGCCGGCGCCCATCTCCATGTCATAGGGCTGCAGGATCACGCAGCCCTGCTCGGCCCAGAAGCGCTGGAGTGCAAGGATGAAACCCTGGAACGAACGTTCCGGGCGCATGTGATCGGGCAGGGAATTCATCTGTCGGGACCGGTCTCGCAAAGCAGCGCAAAAACGCGCGGGACCGTATCGGCGCAGAGGAGGGGAATCAAGGCAATGGCGGCGCCTGACGCCGCCACGATCAGCGAAAATCGAACGTTTTCAGTCCGGGCGATAGGCGCCGGTGATCGGGTCACGCCGCAGCGTCGGTATCTCGCCGGCGCGCGCGGCCTCCGCAACCCGCTCGACACGAGCGTCCTCGAGCTCCTGATTGACCCGCAGCGCAGTTTTGTAGGCCCAGCGGATCACCGCCAGCCCACCCAGGACGCCCGCAAATGCAATGAACGGCGGCATCGGTCGATTCCTGCTCTCGATAACCTCACGCCCCGACTCGCATTTTCCCCCAACCGGGCGCCGTTCGCAATTGACGTTTTAGGGACAAAACAGCGCGGATACCCCATCAAAACCCGAATCTCGCCCAGATCGCCCGCGTCTCCAGCGCCGAGATCAGTTCCTCCGGCAGGCCGGCGGCGGTCTCCGACGCGGACAGCGTGCCTCCACCGCCCGAGCGGCGGCCAAGCAGGCCGGCGAGCAGGCCGGACGATGGCGCAACCAGGGGGGTCACGACCTTTTCACCATAGCGGGCGCGCAGCGTCGAGCGCAGGTCGCCAATGGCATCGGCCAGCCCGAGCGCGACCGCGGTATCGCCCGCCCAGTATTCGCCGGTGAACAGCACGTCATCGGCGCCCTTCAGACGCGCGCCGCGGCTCCCTTTCACCAGGGTGATGAAGATGTCGTGGATCTGGCGCTGGATCGCTTTCAGCCGCGCGACGTCGTCGGGGTTCTCCGGCAGGAACGGATCGAGCATCGCCTTGTGCTCGCCGGCGGTATAGAGCCGGCGCTCGATCCCGACCTTGCGGATCAGCTCGGTGAGCCCGAACGAGCCGCCGACCACGCCGATCGAGCCCAGGATCGAGGATGGATCGCAGAAGATCTCGTCACCGGCGCAGGCCAGCATGTAGCCGCCTGAGGCCGCGACGTCCTCGACGAAGACCAGCACCGGCAGGCTCTTTTCCGCGGCGAGCTGGCGGATGCGCAGATAGATCTGGCGCGACTGCACCGGCGAGCCGCCGGGCGAATTGATCACCAGCGCCACCGCCTTGGCATGGCGGAAGGAGAACGCGCGCTCCAGCGTCCTGGCCACCGCGCTGAGCGTCATGCCGGGCCGCAGCGGCGTCACCGCGCCGATCACACCCGACAACCGCACCACCGGCACCACGACCACGCCGCGTCGCAGCCGCGCCGGAAGCCATTCCAGGCAGCGGTCGAGCAGCCCCGGCACTCCTTCGCGAACATTAAAACTTTCGGTCATGCAGCTACCTCGAATTAACCATTTTTTATCGCGCTACTGGCATTCCATTCGGTGGAACGTCGTCGGGCTTCCGGTCGTTTGCAACTGCAAGGTCGCAGCGGAGAACAACAATGAAAATCTATCTGCTGATGTTGCTGATCGGTACAATCCTGACCCTCATCCGGTTCGCGCCCGTCTCGAAGCAAGGGTCAAAATCGCTTCCCCAGTAGAGAGTTCCCGTCCTAGAGGGCGCGTTCGAACAGCAGCCCAGCCTCGCCAGCCCAAATCGCGGCCAGCCGCCGATCAAGCGTTCGTGACTCATCGTTGAGCGCGACACCTGCGAGCAGTTGCGTCGGCGCCTTGCCGCCCTTGATCGCGCGAACCAGGATGCGGATCGCGGGCTTGGTCTGGTCGCCATGGACCGGCAGGATCGCGAGGCTGCCGAAGCCGCGCGCCAGCGCGGCCAGCACCTCGGTGAGGCCGTCGGCGCGCCAGATCAGGGTCAGCGCGGCCCCCGATTTCAGGATGCGCCGGCTGGCCGCGATCCAGTCCTCCAGCGTCGCCGGTCCCGCCACATGCGCCGTTGCGCGCGCGGCATCCGGCGAGGCGCGATGCCGCGTGGCATCATTAAACGGCGGATTCATCAGGACCGCGTCGGCACTGTCCGGCGGCATGCCATGGGCGGCAAAGACGGAAGCGGCGGCGGCAACGTCGAGCGCCGCGACGTCGGCCGCGATTGCGTTGGCCGCCGCGTTCTCGCGCGCCAGCGCCGCGAGCGCGGGATCGATCTCGACCAGCGTGAGCTTGATCGCGCCGACGCGAGCCGCGAGCGCGAGCCCCGCGGCGCCGACGCCGGCGCCGAGCTCGACGACGCGGTCACCCGCGCGCGCCGCGGTGGCGGCCGCGAGCAGCATGGCGTCGTGGCCGGCGCGGTGCCCCGATCCGGGCTGGCGCAGACGCAATCGCCCGTCGAGAAAGGCATCCTCAGTGATCCCGGTCACCTCAGTGGTCCCGGTCGCGTGATCACTCATCGGGCCGCAATTCATGCGATAGGCCGGCATCGGTCAGAAGCTGGCGTGCGGCGCCGACGTCCTCGTCCGGCACCAGGATCCGCCGCGGCAGGATGCCAAGCGAGCCTTCGATCGTGCTCATGTTCTGGTCGAGCACCACGTGATGGATGTCGGCGCCGTCGAGCAGCGCGCCGACCGCCGAGACCAGGACGAGGTCGTTGGTCCGAACCAATTCCCGCAATTGCAGCTCTCCCGCTTGCGCGTGGCGCGGTGGCGCCAGCGGCCCATACCCTTGCCGCATCCCGCGGCAGTTCCTATTGTCGATCCGCAACATAGCAAAAGTGGAGACCGGCGTGGCGGTTATTGTACCTTTCGAGAGCCCCTCCGGTGCGTCGATCGACGCTCTGGTCGCCCTGGTCGCCGCCGACATGGAGCGCGTCAACGCCACCATCCTGTCGCGCACCGGCTCCGACGTGACGATGATTCCCGAGGTCGCCAACCACCTGATCTCCTCCGGCGGCAAGCGGCTGCGGCCGATGCTGACGCTCGCGATGGCGGGGCTCGCCGGCTATGGCGGCGACGGCCATGTCAAGCTCGCCGCGGCCGTCGAGTTCATGCACACGGCAACCCTCTTGCACGACGACGTGGTCGATGAAAGCGAGCTCAGGCGCGGCAAATTGTCGGCGCGGATGCTGTGGGGCAACGAGGCGAGCGTGCTGGTCGGCGATTTCCTGCTCGGCCAGGCGTTCCGGATGATGGTCGAGGTCGGCTCGCTGCGCGCGCTCGACATCCTGTCCTCGGCCGCCGCCGTGATCGCCGAGGGCGAGGTGATGCAGCTTGCGGCGGCGAAGAACACCGCCACCACCGAGGACGAATATCTCGCGGTGATCCGCGCCAAGACAGCGGAACTGTTCGCGGCCGCCTGCGAGGTCGGTCCCGCGATCGCCGAGCGGCCGAAGGCCGAGCAGGCCGCCTGCCGCTCGGTCGGCATGAATCTCGGCATCGCCTTCCAGCTCGTCGACGACGTGCTGGATTACGGCGGCAAGTCCGCCAAGCTCGGCAAGAACATCGGCGACGATTTCCGCGAGGGCAAGATCACGCTCCCCGTGGTGCTGGCGTTCCGCCGCGGCAATGATTCCGAGCGCGCGTTCTGGGTCAAGGCGCTGGAGCGCGGCCAGATCACCGACGGCGATCTCGACCACGCTATCCACCTGATGACCAAGCATCGCGCGCTGGAAGACACCGCAAGCCGCGCGCAGCATTATGGTGCGATCGCGGTCGATGCACTGGCGCTGTTCCCGGCCTCGCCAATGC
>NZ_JAFAVV010000444.1 GCF_019242285.1 Bradyrhizobium sp. | reverse complement strand
AGAGCAGCCTAGCGCAGTTGCGCGCCGACCACAAACATCATGGGTTTAATTTCCTTCGCAATAATATTATTAGATCGCAAATCGTTTCGCCGCTTGGATGTTATTGTTGAAAGTTGTAGTCCCATCCGATCCAGGCGCAGAGCCCGCGGCCCATCACGTCTTCCAGATCATTGCCAGCAAGCCACGACAATTCCTCGGTAAAAAATGTGACACATTGCCGATAGCTGCATGGCATGCGGGTGATGTCGGTGCCCCAGAAAAAGCGCTTTGGACCGAATGCGTCGAAGATGCGGTGCAGCCCGTCCTGGATGTTGCGGAACGGATAGGGCTCTGTCGAATAATGCGGCGCCCCCGTCGCCTTCACGGCGACGTTGGGCAATTTCGCCAGCGCCAACAGTTCGTCGAGATGGATGAAGGCCTCCGCGTCGCGGCCGTGACGATTGAGCCCGCAATGATCGATGATCATCGTCAGGCGCGGATGACGCTCGGCGATCGCGCGGAACTTCTTGGGGAATAGTCCGCCCAACATCGCAATCGGCAAGCCTTCCTTCTCCACCGCCGGCCAAAGCCAATCGAGCGAACCGTCGTAGAGCAGCTTCTGCTGCTCCTCGGCGATAAACGCCCAGCGCAGGCCCATCATGCCCGGCTGATTGCGCCAGCCGTGAATCAATTTGTGGTTGGCCAGATCCTGCAGGGGAAACTGGCCCAGGATCGCGAAGCGATGCGGATATCTCGTCGCCGCTTCGATCGCGAGCGCGTTCGACGTCGGATCCCAGGACGGCGGATGGATCAGCGCGGCGTCGACGCCGGCCTCGTCCATCTCCTTCAGCACATCCTCGGCCGTGAATTTCTCGACCTTGCGATGCAGGCCCGACGGCGGCGTCACCGTCTGCGCCCAGATATGCACCTGCGCATCGATGATCTTCATGAGAGCTCCCCTCTTCTTTTCGCCGGCTTGACGCGATCATGCAGGGATGGACCGCGCAGGGGCAAGGGGGACGACAGCGGATCGGGCTAGCCCTGCTGTGCCAGGATGAAGCTCTCCAGGTCCTGGAAGAAACGGTCGTGCAGCGCCATCATCCGGCGCGGATGATGGCCGCATTTTTCGTAGTGCACGATTTCCGCAGCCGGACTTGCCGACGCCAGCCGGGCCGCATGGCTCTCCAGAAATGCGCTGCCGAACTTCCTCTCGCCGTAGATCAATCTGGCCGGACAGCGGAATGGACGACTTGTGTCGATGGCGGCGAGCATGGTGTCGATCGCACCCGTGAGGCATCGTCCATCGAAACGCTGAATGGCCGACGCATGGCTGAACAGGTGCCGTGGCGTGATGTGATCCCGCACCAAGCCTCCGAGGAGATCGGGACCGTTCGAGACGAAGTCGAGATATGTCTCGAGCGGCGCGTTCTCCGACCGCATCGCCACGTGACGCGAAGAGAGGATGGAAAACAGCTTTGGGAATACGGTTTGCTTCCATTCGCCGCCTTCGCCCAGAAACCAGGGTGGATCTTCGAGAAAAATCGCGCGCACGTTCGGATGGCCGGATTGGCCGAGCATGCCGGCGACACATCCCCCCAATGAGTGGCCGACCACGATGGTGGGTCTGCCGATGCGGGCGAGAACCGCCTCCGCATCCGACCGATAGCCGGAAAGATCATAACTCGGGGCACGATCGGAGTGGCCGTGGCCGCGAAAGTCGAGCGTCCATAGTCGGTGTTGGTTCGAAAGTCGCTGCTTGGTCTCGTGCCAGGTGTCACGGCTCATGGTGATGCCGTGCAGGAAAAGAACGGGGGCTCCATCCGCCGGGCCCTCAACAGAAGCCGCCAGGCGGATGTCGCCATTCATGATGTCGATGTCGGTCATGTCATTCCTGTCCCGGACGGCCAGCCGCCAGGACCTGGTTGAGGGAAAATCAAATGATGGGCAATATACGGCATGCGGCCGCGGGGCAAGCCGCGCAGGATTGCCCCGCAGGCGGTCGCGGCGCGCAGGCCTGCACTTCAGGCCATGGAATGGAAGCCGATGATGTTGCCGTCGAGATCGGAGGCCAACGCGATGTTGCCGTAGTCGCCGATCGAGAATTTCTCCTTCACGATCTGGCCGCCGGCTGCCTTCGCGCGCCGCGCCTGCTCGGCGCAGTCGTTGCAGACGAAATAGACGATGGTCCCGCCCGCCCCGACCGGCGCGCCGTCCATTTTGGCAAGCGCTCCGGACGCGCCGCCGGCGCCCTGGTTCATGGGAAACGCCCAGTAGTCATCAAGGCTGTCGCCCGATGTCGGCAATTTCGAGAGCTGCACACCCAGCACGGTCTCGTAAAACGCCTTCGCGCGAGCCGTGTCGTTCGTATAGATCTCGAACCAGCCGACGGGATTCATCTCGTTCGCCATCTTCGCCTCCAATGGTGCTGCCCCGCACCCCAGCGTTTAGGGGTCAACGACGTTCCTTTTATGACGTACCGCTTAGGTCAGCACAGCACACTAGCCGCCCCAGAACCAAGCTGCTAGCGTTTTGCCTCCCGCGATCGGCCACTAGACCGAAGGAACCAAACATGGATAATCGCAGCGATATCTGGCGTGGCGTCGACACGATCAAGCCGCGCTTCATCGCGCTCGCCAACACGGTCTGGGGCATGCCCGAGGTCTGCTACACCGAGGCCCGCTCCTCGGCCGAGCATCTTGCCGAGCTTCGCCACCAGGGTTTTAGGATCACCGAGAATATCGCCGACATCCCGACCGCGATGATGGGCGAATGGGGCGAAGGCGGGCCTGTGATCGCTTTCCTCGGCGAATATGACGCCCTGCCCGGCCTCAGCCAGGAAGCCGGTGTCGCCGAGCCTCGCCCGATCGAGGCCGGCGGCCACGGCCATGGCTGCGGGCATAATCTGCTCGGCTCGGCCGCGCTGCTCGCCGCGACCGCGGTGAAGGATTGGCTCGCCGCCAACAAGGTGCCGGGCCGCGTGCGCTATTATGGCTGCCCGGCGGA
>NZ_JAFAVV010000425.1 GCF_019242285.1 Bradyrhizobium sp. | reverse complement strand
GAGTTCAGTGATCCTGCGATTCGCGTGCCGGGCCCTGCAGGGTGACGCCGCCGTCGATCACCAGCACCTGGCCGGTGATGTAGCGTGCGTGGTTGCTGAGCAGAAAACGCACCCCTTGGCCGATGTCCCAACCGGTGCCCTCGATCTTCAGCACCGAGGCATTGGCGCGCTGGCGCCGATTGGCCTCACTCATGCCGTTGCCGCGGTTGACCATCGGCGTATAGACCGGGCCGGGGCAGATGCAGTTGACGCGGATGCGATCCTTGCCGTGATCGACCGCCATCGCCTGGGTAAGTCCGATCACCGCCGCCTTGGACGTCGAATAGGTGGTCAGCCCGCGCGGCCTGAGCGCCGAGATCGACGAGATGTTGACGATCGAGCCGCCCTTGGCCGTCTTGATCATCGCCGGGATCGCGTGCTTCGACAGAAGGAACATGGTCTCGACATTGACCTGCATGACCCGCCGATAGGTCTCCGGCGCCTCGTCAACGACGCTGCCGCGGCTGCCGATGCCAACATTGTTGTCGAGGAAATCGAGCCGGCCGTAACGGTCGACCGCGGCTTCGATCAGCCGCTTGCACTCGGCTTCATTGGTGACGTCGGCCGAATGCGCCGCAGCGGTGCCGCCCTCGTCGGCGATCATTTGCGCAGTCCGTTCGGCGAGTTTGAGGTCGCGGTCGGCGACCAAAACCTTGGTGCCTGATCGCGCCAGCAGGATCGCGGCGGCGCGGCCGTTGCCGATGCCGTCGCCCGCAGCGCCGCCGCCCGAGACGATGGCCACCTTGCCGGCGAGGCCGGCATCCTCTTCACGTCCGGTCATTTCTGGACATCCCAATCGATGCGGAAGGCATTGCCTTGCGGCTTGATGGTGCCGGCATTGGCGCCAGGGAAATGCGCGGGGCAGAGCAGGGCGCCATTCTCGGAGCAGTCCTCCAGCAGCTTGCGCCGGCTCTTCGCCGACAGATCCTGGTCGGAGCAGAACTGGCTCGACCAGTCGGGGTGATAGACCTGGATCGGGTGATGCATGATGTCGCCCGAGAAGCAGGCCTGCTTGCCGCCGTCCTTGAGGTTGATGGCGATCGAGCCCGGCGTGTGGCCGGGGTAATCCATGATGGTGAGCATTGGATCGGGCTGGTGGTCGCTGTCGATCATCACCGCCTTGCCGGCCTCGACCACAGGCAGCACCGAGTCGTCGAACGAGCCGCCATTGGTCTCCAGGCCCTTGGTCTTGTGCTCGGTCTCCCAGTGCGCGTATTCGCGCTTGGCGAAAAGGTACTTCGCATTCCTGAAGGTCGGCACCCAGCGGCCGTTCTCGAGCTTGGTGTTCCAGCCGACGTGATCGACATGCAGGTGCGTGCACATCACGTAGTCGATATCGTTGACTGACAAACCATGCCCGGCCAGCGCGCGCATATAGGTGTCGCTCTTGCGCATGTGCCAGGCCGGAAACTGCGAACGCGACTTGTCGTTGCCGATGCAGGTGTCGATCAGGATGGTGTGATGCGGCGTGCGGACGACATAGGACTGAAAGCAGATCCGCAGGACGTCGTCGGCTTCGAGTGCATTGATCTGCTTCAGCCAGGCCCGGTTTTCCGCCAGCAGCTCTGGCGAGACCTGGTCGCCGAAGAACTGTGACACGGTTCGGAACGTGGTCTCGTCCTCGATGACGCGATGGATCGTCATGTCGCCGGCTTTGAAGGTGAGGCTCATGGGCATTGCCTTTCTTGTTGCCGTTCGTTGCCAATTGTAGATCGCAAATCGTAGGGTGGGCAAAGGCGCGAAGCGCCGTGCCCACGCGTTTGCAGTAAAAGCGTGGGCACGCGTCGCTTTGCCCACCTTACGATATTTTACGCCGGCGGCGGGACGGTGTCCTTGATCGACGGCCGCTGCATCATTTTCTCGTGGAAGGCGGCGGTTTTCGGGAACGCCTTGCGCCAGCCGCAGTCGGGGAAGCGGAAGTCAGCGTAGCCGAGCGCGCACACCAGCGCGATCTGCGTGATGTCGAGCGGCCGCGCAAACGTTTCAGGCTTTGACTCAAACAGCGCAAAGCCGTGCCAGGCACGGTCCCACTGATCGTCGTACCAGGTCTGCCAGCG
>NZ_JAFAVV010000430.1 GCF_019242285.1 Bradyrhizobium sp. | reverse complement strand
CTCTCCGTATTAGACAGTGTGCGCGCGGAAGCATCACCCCACCCCGGCTCACATTCCGCTTCGCTTCATGTGAGCCGACCCTCCCCCTCCAGGGGAGGGTGACCGGTCGTGCCGATGGCTCGAGCTCATATGCGATAGCCCTGCGCTTGCGGGGGAGGGTTGGGGTGGGGGTCTCTCCACGAGTCGCGCTGGTGGCGGCCCCCACCCGCCGCTCATTTCATTCGCGTCGACCTCCCCCGCTGGCGGGAGGTGAACGAGCCTGCTGAAACACGTTTCATTACGTCAAACCAGATCCTACTGCCCGTGCTCCTTCAGCACCTTGTCGCAGGCCTTGCTGAGCCGGGCGCGGTTCTGTTGCAGGCATGCGAGCACGACGGAGTCGCCCTCGCTCATGTGGGCGCGGCAGAAGCGCGAGACGTCGCGCGCGCAGGCATCATGCTCATGCGCGGTCTGCGCCGAGGCGCCGGCCGCGACGAGAAGCAGGGGAATGATCGAGACAAGACGGGTCATCGTGTTGTGCCTTCCTTGGCCGGCAGGTCCGGAAACGAATCCTTGGATGCGGCCCTCCGCCGCGGCCATTCATTCTGCCCCGGCACCATAGCAACATAACGGCGCAGGCGGGAGTTCCTGTCCCGCCTGCGCCGCGTCGAGAAATGCCGGGGAGCCGCCGTCAGTCCTTCTGCGCGACGTTCTTGCCCTTGGCGGCGAGGTCACGGTCCATCACGGTCCGGCAGCCCTGCGACAACTGGGCGCGGTGCTTGATCATGCAGGCGGTGATCGCCGGGATGTTGGGGATGTCGGCGCTGCAGAGCCTGAAGGCGTCGCCGGTGCACATCTCCTGGGCTTCCGCCGAGAAGGCGAAGCTCCGGCTGGTGGCGAAAGTGGCAACCGAGGCGGCGCAGGCCAGCACCAGAGCGGCCCGGCGGATCGTGCGCGTCAAGGAAGTGGTCATGTTCGGCTCCATCGGCCCGCGGCGGGCCCGTTGTTGATGCGAGGAGGATGCGCCGATCGCGGCCGTTCGACTGTGACGGTTGTCACGACACCTGCCACGAGTGTGACGTTTGTCACGTCGAGAAACGGCCGGCGGAAATCCGTCGTGGAACCGCGCCCCGTTGGGGAGGCGTTAAGACTTACTTTGCATTAATGGGCTGCGCAAAAGCTGCGCATCCCGTTATTGCGTATCGTAGGTAGAGTCACATGCGTAATGCCCTAGGCCTGATGCTGGGAAGTGTGGTTGCCGCGGCCATCATCGCCGGAATGTGGTTCCTCGGCACCTCGCTGTGGGCCCACCAGACCGCGCCGCAGACCGTGGCGGCGCGCAAGTCGGACCCGCTGCCGCTGGCCCCTCCCACCACCCTCGCCAAGGACGACGTCGAAATCACCGCGTCGATCTCCAAGCCGGCCGCGCCGGTGCCGGCCCCCATCCTGCCCAAATCCACCTGCGCCAATCCCGATGCGCTCGGCGTCAGCCGCGTGGTCGAGGTCGACACCACGGGTGGCCCCGGCTTCGGCTTCGAGAACTTCAAGCAGCTCGATTTCCTCACCGACAAGGAGGTCGTCCTGACCTTCGACGACGGCCCGTGGCCCGGCAACACGCCCGCGGTGTTGAAGGCGCTCGCCGACGAATGCACCAAGGGCCTGTTCTTTCCGATCGGCAAGCACGCGACCTATCATCCGGAGATTCTCCGGCAGGTGCTCGCGCAGGGCCATACCGTCGGTGCGCATACCTGGTCGCACGCCAATCTGAACGGCAAGAAAGTCACCGACGAGATCGCCAAGGACGAGATCGAGAAGGGCTTCTCGGCCGTGAAATGGGCGCTCGGCACCGATCCCTCGCCGTTCTTCCGCTTCCCGCAACTGCAGCACAATCCGCAGGCCTTGGCCTATCTCGGCACCCGCAACGTCGCGATTTTCTCCTGCGACCTCGACTCGTTCGACTTCCGTCGCGACAGCAGTCCCGACAAGGTCGTGAACACGGTGATGACCAAGCTCGACAAGCTCGGCAAGGGCATCATCCTGATGCACGATTTCCAGAAGCACACCGCGGACGCGCTGCCCGTGCTGCTGCGCCGGCTCAAGGCGGGCGGCTACAAGGTCGTGCAGATGAAGGCCAAGACGACGCTTGCGACCCTGCCCGAATATGACGACGCCTTCGCCAAGGAAGCCAAGCTGCCGCAGGTCTCCTCACGGCCGGTCTCGAGCGTGGTGCAGACGGTTTCGCAGTAGAAGTATCGCAACTTCGCGCTCACGACGCGCGAAGCTGCGACAATTGGTCCGGGAATCGTAGGGTAGGCTAAGCGAAGCGTGCCCACCATGCCAAGCATACCTGTCGAGAGGTGGTGGGCACGGCGCTTGCGCGCCTCAGCCCATCCTACCGACCGAGATCCCGCGTTTTACCAATAGATCCCGTAGCGATGCAGCGCGGCGATGATGCGGCCCGCACTGAAGTGATGCCGCCGATGCGGCATCATGCCGGGGCGCCCCGCATAGCCGGCGTGAGCGGCATAGCTCTGCCGCGCCCCATGGCCGGGATTGGCCGCATTGCGGCGGCTGTACTTCGCGGCGGCATCGGCCTTCGGCGTATCGCCCGTGGTCGTGGTGTCGACCGCCAGCGGCCGGTGGATGTATTTCGGCGTTTCGGCGGGCCTGGTCTGGTCTGCCGCAGCCGGGGCGGCGCCGTTCTGGCTGGAGACCGGCGTAACGGCGTCCGCAGTCCTGGATTGATCGGCAGTGGCGGCGACCTGCTGGTTCGAGCTCGGACCGATCGTGAGGCTGCGGGACGACGGCCCGGCATGAGCGGACGCCGAAACGACGACCATTGCGGTGATCAACAAGATTTTGCGCATCTCAAGGTCTCCCCTTGTCTGACTTGATCGAATTGCCTTGGCCTGACTCTAGGGAAACCACGGACGCAGGTGTGTGATCTCTGTCACCTGGCAAAACTCGCACGCCGCCCTCAAGTCGCGGCAGTTGAAGACGCTGGGACTCATCACCACTGCGGCTTGACTCCGGCGCGGCGCAGATGCCATTTTTGTAAATGGTAGTGCCCGCAAGGGCTGATCAAGGGAATGCGGTGCGTTCGTCACGACGGGCCATGCCGCAGCTGCCCCCGCAACTGTAAGCGGCGAGCCGACGACCATTGAAGCCACTGGGATCGCCTGATCCTGGGAAGGTGGTCCGAAAGCCGTGACCCGCGAGCCAGGAGACCTGCTACCAGCCGTGGTCATGCGCGAATGCGTCGGGCGGGGTGCTCCGAGGCGTTGCAGGAGCCGTGTCAGGTCTGCCGCACCAGGGGCGAAGGGCAGATGGCGCGGCCGACGGGCATGACGGTCCCATCATTCGCCGTCGAGCATAACGTGTCGACCTCAGACAACCATGGACGCCATTTGCCGGCGCGCCTCCGCGCGCATTGCTTTCACCTGAACCGGCCGCGAGAGCGGTGGCTATCCGCCGCCGCGCTGCCACTCGGCGTGATCGGTCTCTTTTTCGCCGATACGATCGAGACTGCCTCGGCGCAAAGCCCGCAGGTTCTCGATCCGATCTACATCTCGCCGCCCAAGCCAAGGCACGAGTCAAGGCACGCCGCTTCCAAACCGACAAGCGACGCCAGGGGGCTGCCGAGACGGGCCGCGCAACAGCCGGCAACACCGGCGGCGGCACGACCCGCGGCCAATTCGGAGCCGCCGTCGACGCCGCTCAACTCGAACGCGGTCGCGACCAGCGCCAGCCGGCTCGGGCTGAGCGTGCATGAGACGCCGGCGACGGTGGAGGTCGTCGGCCGACAGACCATGCGGGAGCAGGGCTATCGCACCACGACCGAGTCCGCGCAGGGCGCGGTCGGCGTGCTGTCCGGGGACGCCGCCGGCGCACCGGGCGGCTTTTCGATGCGCGGCTTCTCGTTCGGCGAGGTGACCGTGCTCTACAACGGCATCTGGATCGGCCCGCAGAGCATCACCTCGCGCGTGATGGACACGGCCGGTCTCGCCCAGGTCGAATTCCTCAAGGGTCCGTCGTCGATCATGTCGGGTCTCGCCGCGATCGGCGGCTCGGTCAATTACGTCAGCAACCAGCCCACCACCGGGCCTATTCGCAACGAGCTGGACGGCTCGATCGATTCGCTCGGCAGCTACCGTACCCATTTCGGCTCCGGCGGCAGCACCAGCGTGCCGGGGCTCGATTATCGCTTCGATGTCAGCTCCTCGAAGCTCAGCAGCTTCATCGACGGCGATGATCAGCGGCTCGACGATGCTTCGGGCCAGATCAACTACCGCGTGAGCGACGCCTTCAAGGTGTTCGGCGCCATCGAGTACAAGCGGGACGACGGTCATGCCTATTGGGGCACGCCGCTGGTCCCCGCCGCCTTCGCCGGACCCTTCGCGACCAACGGCGTGGTCGCCGGCACCGCCGTCAACACCTTCACCGGTTCCGTCCTCGGGCCCCTCACCGTCGACTCGCGGACGCTGCACACCAGCTACAATGTCGCCGACAATTCCGTCGGCGCGCATGAGCTCTGGCTGCGCGGCGGTTTCGAGCTCGCGCTGAACAGCGATGTCACGATCAGGAACCAGGCTTATGAATATGGCGCGAAGCGCCACTGGTATGACAGCGAGACCTACGCCTTCAACGACGCCAGCTCGCTGATCGATCGCGACCGCTTCTTCGTCACCCACAAGCAGCAGGTCGTCGGCGACAACACCGATCTCGTCTGGAACAGCGGCTTCTTCGGCATCGAGAACCGCTTCGCCGCGCAATTGCAGGTGAGCCGGAACGACATCCAGTTCGCCCAGGAGGGCAATCCGGACACCTTCCCGGCCGATTCCGTCACGGTGCTCAATCCGGACCCCGGCTTCTACGGCGTGCCAGAGCCCAACATCCGCAACAGCCGCCTCGACGATCTCGCGATCTCGGTCGAGGACCGGTTGAAGCTCACCCCGATGCTGGCGCTGATCGGCGGCGTCCGCGCCGAGGATCTGACGCTGTCGCGCGACGGCATCAATTTCGACGGCACGATTCCCTCCGGCCAGCCCTTCACCAAGACCTGGACGCCGGTGTCGTATCGCGCGGCTGCGACCCTCGAGCCGGTCAAGGGGCTGATGTTCTACGGCCTGTTTGCCACCGCCTATGATCCGGCCGCCGCCGGCATCTTCTCGGTGACGCCGGGCACGTCGCTGCAATTGACCAGCGCGCGCATCTATGAAACCGGCGTCAAGGCGGTCTCCTCCGACAACCGCGCGGAGGCGACGCTCTCGGCCTATGACATCGAGCGGCGCAACGTCTATGTGGCGCTCACCAACGCGGTCTCGACCCCGGCCGGCGAGGTCCACACCCGCGGCGTCGAGCTCGCCGGCGCGATTCGCCCGGTCGAGAACCTGAAGCTCTGGGGCAATGTCGCGTTCACCCAGGCCCGGTACGGCGATTTCGACGTCTGGACCGGCAACACGCCCTCGAACGTCGCGCCCTTCATCGTCAACGCCGGCGCGTCCTATCGTTTCGATCGATGGCGCTGGCCGGTCGAGATCGGCGGCTCGGTGCGCCATGTCGGGCAGCGCTATCTGTTCGAGGACGACCTCGCCCGGATGCTGCCCTACACCACCGCGGATCTGTTCGCCTTCGTCGACATTCCGGGCCGGGACCTGTGGTGGCAGGGACTTCAGACCATGCGCGTCGCGTTCCGCGTCCGCAACCTCACCGACACCGTCTACGCTGCATGGTCCGATCCCGGTTATCCCGACCAGGTCTATCTCGGCGCGCCGCGGACCTTCGAATTGTCCGCCTCGGCGAAATGGTGATGCGCGGCCGAGGCTGGCTCATCGGGGTGCGCATCCTGGTGAGCCTGCATAGCTGGTGGGGCGTCGTGTTCTGCCTGCTGTTTGCGATGTGGTTCGCGTCGGGAATCGTGATGCACCTCGTGCCGTTCCCGGCGCGCACGATCACGGCGCTTGGTACGGGCAAGGTGCGCTCGGCGGAGGAGGCTCGCAAGCTCGCCGAGGCCTACGGCCGCGGGCACGGCATCGAGCTATCGCGCATCGGCGTCATATCCATCGCTGATGATCAATGGACGGTCGGCGGTGCCTACGATCCGGATCGCCCGCTCTATCGGGCCGAGATCGGCGACGAGGCGGGCACCGAGCTTTATGTCGCATCGTCGACTGGCGATGTCGTGCTGGTCACGACGCGCATGGAGCGCGCTGCGAATTATGCCGGCAGCATTCCGCACTGGATCTATCCGGCGGCGCTGCGTCGTCACCGGCAGGCCTGGAGCACGCTGGTGTGGTGGCTGTCGCTATTCGCAACCCTGGGCGCCGGTCTCGGCGTGATCGTCGGCCTGGTGCGGCTCGGCAAGTGCGCGCCTGCACGTCGCGGCCTGCGAGGCTGGCATCACGTGTCCGGGCTGATCCTCGCGCCTTTCATGCTCTCCTGGATCTTCTCCGGCTTCCTGTCGATGGATGACGGCCGGCTGTTCGCGCATGAGGAGGCGCTGTTTCGCGCGCTGCACACGCTCGACCTCCCCGCATTGACCTCGCGCCCAGGCCTGCGGTCGGGCCTGATCGTCGGCCTCTGCCTGTGCGGCTTTGCGTTCAGCCTGACCGGGGTGGTGCTGTCATGGCGGCGAGTCCGGCAAATTTGAAGCGCGGTCAGTAGCACCGCGTGACGTTGACGGTCTGCTCCTGGCCGCCGCGTCCCCTGACGGTCACCGTCTCGGTGGGACAGCTCGGCACATAGGGATGGTCGGAGGGCGCGACCTGCGGCGGGAAGCGATGCACCCAGTCCCACGGCACGTCGTAAGTGTAGGTGTAGTGGACGTCGCCGGACGGAGCTGGCGGCGGCGCCGCATCGACCTGAGGCTCGCCATAGGACGGATCATAATAGCCGCCCGGCCAGAAAACCCCGTCATGGCGGCCGGGATGATGCCGCAACGCGGCGGCCGGCGGACGAATTGACGCATGCGCGGACGTGAACGTTGCGCCCCGCGCGGCAGCAGGCCTCGCCGTGGCCGCATGGACGGTGAACATCAGCACGGTTGCGCCGAGCACTGCGACCGAAACCGCGAGCATCCTGTTCGACATGGCACCTACCGATCGTTGGTGACTGGGCTCCCTCCGTCCCACACGACGCTAGGCCCGGGCGGTGGCGCCCGCAAATACATCGTTAACGCTTGGTTAAGCCGTAAGGTTAACGCGGACTTGATGGCGCAGTCTGGCGACCTGCCGACCGGCCTTACCCGGGTGACAGCATCTCCGCCTCGACGGTGACCTTGTCGCCGGTCACGTGGCCGAGGATGCGAAACAGCGCGGTGCCGGTCTCGGTGATCGCGAGGAAGCGGATCAGCCGCGTCCCCTGCTCCGTCACGGCTTCCGGCGGCCTGAAGCGTTGGCCGGCATTGCGCAGCAGGATCTGCGCGGCCACCAGGCCGTCGTCATGCAGGACGCGCAACGGGCCCGGGTTCGGCGCGAAGCGGGCCACGATCTCGGCCTGGGTCGCGGCCGGCGCACTCGGCTGGAGACAGTGTGAAAACACCGTGTCGAGCGCTCCGGGATCGGTCCTGGCGACCAGGCCGCCGTCACTCATCCACGCCACCGCGACGCCTGCGCCATCGAGCACGCGGCGGTCATAGGCGTCGTAGACCTCGCATCCCCTGAGGCCGACGAGCTCAGCCTTCCGCACCACGGTCGTGGACTTGGGCCAGCTCAGCCGGCTTGCAATCCGCGTGGCAACATCCTCGCCCTCAGCCATGGCCGTACTCCCGAGTGCCATCAGCAAACCAATCCTCCCCACGATAGTCCCGAAACCTGCACCGCGCACGCCGCCACCTCAATGATTATCGAGATTGACGGGATCATCGGCGCCGCTCTTCTCCGGGATCTGCCCGGGATGGTTCGGATCGAGCGGCGGGTTGGGCGCGAGCACCGATTGCGGTGTCGCCCGCGCCGGGTCCTGCCCGAGGATCTTCGCCATGAAGCGGACGATCTCCTTCGAATCGTTGGAATTGGTGTTGTGGAACGCATCGCCGATGGTGGCGTAGGCGCCCTGCGTGGAGGTGACGAGAAACTGCGCCCGCGCGTAGCAATCCTGCTGGCTCGGCGGATGCCCGAGCGCGGCTTCGCGCCCCACATACCAGGCGCGGTACTCGGCCATGAAGTAGCGATAGGAGGCGTTGTTCTCATCGTGATTGAGGTCGTGGTTGACCTCGTGCGACAGCGTGTCCTCGCTGATCAGCTTGACCGCCGTCAGGTCGCCGGTCAGCGGTCCGTTGCCGGCCGAGATGAAATTCTGATTGAGCGTGATCGTGCTGCCGGTCTTCCAGAACAGGAAATGATCGTCGCTCTGCTCGCCATAGGTGACGGTGCCGGGCGGCGAGGAGATCACCGCCCATTTGATGTCGAGGTTGCCGTCATCGAGCACGTGCTTCAGCGTGTTGTTGTTGATCGTGGTGTCGCCGGTCGAATCCTGCGAGGTGAAGGCGATCATCTTGGCGTCGCGCTGCTGATTGGCGAGCGAATCGCCGCGGAACCAGTCGCGTCCCGCCAACCGTTCGAGATTCCCGATCGACCGTGCGTCGGGGTAGTTCTTGACCTGGCTCAGGATCGCGAACCGCGCATCCGGGCTGAGGCTCCTGTACTTGCCGTCATTCAGCAGCCGGTCATAGGCAGAGGCCGCCGCCGGATTGCCGGCGAGCGCAGTGCGGTTCTCCTCCTGAAGTCTGAGCTCGGCCGGCGTGGCGCCGTTCTTCGACAGCGCGGCAGCGACCGAGAAGCGCAGCGCCGTCTCGCTGACCTGCCGCAGCGCGTCGTCATTGCCGGACGGCGGCCCATTGCCCGCCTGCACCGCGTTCGAGTTGAGGGTGATGGTCTCGCCGGTCTTCCAGAACAGGAAGTGGTTATCGTGCTCAGCGCCGTCGGACGGCGCATTGCCTGCCCATTGCAGCGAGATGCCGTCGTCGCCGAGCAGATGGTTCAGCGTGTCATTGTTGATCCTGGGATCCGCCTTCGAGTCCTGCGAGGCGAAGGCGATCAGCCGCGCGTCCCGCTGCTGGTTGGCAGGCGAATCGCCGCGAAACCATTCGCGCCCGGCCAGCCGCTGCAGGTTCGCGATCGAGCGCGCATCGGGATAATTCCTGATCTCGCTGAGCACGGCCATGCGGGCATCCGGGCTCAGCGACTTGTACTGCTGGTCGTTGAGCAGCTTGTCGTAGGCGGCGCTCGCCGCGGGATCGTGGGCGAGCGCGGCGCGGTTCTGCTCCTGCAGCTTGATCTCCGCAGGCGTCGCACCGTCGGTCGACAGCGCCGCCACCACGCTCGCATACTGGTCGGGTGACAGGATCTGCTTCAGATGTTGCAGATCGTCGGGGCTGGCGGTCGCCAGCGGCGACCTGCCGGCCGCCTCCAGCGCGTCATGCGCGAAGGCGCTCGCCTCGATCCGCTTGAAGGGATCGCGCGGGCCGCTGTCCTCCACATTGGCCGCCTGCCGCGCGTCGGCCAATTCCACCATGGCGCCGAGATTGCGGTCCCCGGCAACATCGCGCGCCAGGGTCGATGCCGAGGACGTATCGTTTTCCTTGGCCCATTTCGCGGCGCTGCGATCGATCAGATATTGCTGCTCCTCGCGGCTGAGCTGACCGAGGCTGGAACGGCCGTGCAGCGCGTCGGCGACCTTGTCGCCGCCATTGGCGGCCCATGGCAGATAGCCGCTGCCGAAATCGTTGCCCGCATCATGCGCCAGCCAGTTATCGATCTGCTTCTGGCGGTCGGGCGAAACGGATGGTCCAGTCGGAGGCGAAAGCGGAGGGCCCTGTTTCGCCTGGGTGACCGCGGCGTCGAACGCCGACCGGTCGGGAGGCGTGCCGGCCGGCTGGCGCTGCGGTGGCGGGCCGTCGGGAATCGCACGGAAAGTCACGGTCATTGTCGATGCTCCCTCACCGCATGCAGGTTGCGAATGGCGACGCCGCCACCCGCGCATTGACGCATCAGGATAATTCATAATCCTGTATGCAGGTGCGCGCGATGCGCCTCTGTATGCCTGTTAGCTAGCCTTGCTTCATGACCAAAGCATGTTGCGGCCGATGCGCGCCGCGCCGCGTCCCGGCATCACTTCGACTGCGCCGAATCGGTCCGCCGATCGATCTTCGTTATTT
>NZ_JAFAVV010000427.1 GCF_019242285.1 Bradyrhizobium sp. | reverse complement strand
AAAAGCAAGACCAAGGATTTCGACCCGGTCACCGAGGCCGATCGCGCCGCCGAGGCGGTGATGCGACGGCTGATCAAGGCCAACTTCCCCCAGCACGGCATCGTCGGCGAGGAGTTCGGCAACGAACGCGAGGATGCCGACTATGTCTGGGTGCTCGACCCGATCGACGGCACCAAGTCCTTCATCGGCGGCTTCCCGATCTGGGGCACCCTGATCGCACTGCTGCACCAGGGCACGCCGGTGTTTGGCATGATGCACCAGCCCTTCATCGGTGAGCGCTTCTCGGGCGACAACGGCTCGGCCAGCTACCAGGGGCCCTCGGGCGAGCGGAAGCTGTCGGTCCGGCGCTGCACGTCGCTCGAGGAGGCGACTTCCTACACCACGAGCCCGCTGCTAATGAACGAGGCTGACCGCGCGATCTTCGGCCAGGTCGAAAACAGGGTGCGGCTGTCGCGCTATGGCGGCGACTGCTATTCCTACTGCATGCTCGCTGCGGGACATGTCGACCTCGTCGTGGAGACCGGGCTGAAGCCGTATGACATCGCGGCGCTGATCCCGATCATCACCGGAGCGGGTGGCGTCGTGACGAATTGGGAGGGGGGGCCGGCGCAAGGCGGCGGACGCATTGTCGCCGCGGGCGACGGACGCGTGCATGAGGAAGCGCTCAAGCTGCTCAACGGTTAGTTCGGCCGACGCGTGTCCCGATCGTCGGCTCGGCCGACGATCTCAAATGGTCAATGACGTCGTGACGATCGCCGATGGTCACACGGTGAGCGCCTCCCATCTCGACGCGGCCGGCGTTATCCGGCACCATCATTGTATCTGGAGCCAACTCATGATCCGCCGGTCGATCTGGATCGTTGCGGCTCGAGCGCTGATCGAGGCTTGACCGGCGCCCGGTCGCCCCCGATCCAACGAAGAACGTCACGAGAAAAAGGTCGGGAGGAAATTTGGATGCACAGGTTGGTTTGGCTGGCGACGGCGCTGTCACTTCTCTTGCTGCCGTCGTTGGCCGGGGCTGAGGATTTTCCATCGCGGCCGATCCGGCTGATCGTGCCGTTCCCGGCCGGGGGGCCGAATGACATCATCGCCCGCGTGGTCGGCCAGCGCATCACCGAGATCACCAAGCAGCCGGTCGTGATCGACAATCGCGGCGGACAGGCCGGCGTGCTCGGCACCGATGTCGTCGCCAAGGCGGCGCCGGACGGCTACACCATTGCCATCACCAGCGCGAGCGCGCTCGCCATCAGCGCCTCGATGGAGAAGATCGCCTACGATCCAAAGAAGGATCTCGCGCCGGTCACGCTGGTGGCGACGGTGCCGGAAATGCTGGTGGTCGCAAGCGACGTGCCGGCCAAGAACATGGCCGAGCTGGTCGCGCTGGCGAAAGCCCAGCCCGGCAAGCTCAACTTCGCGTCCGCCGGCATCGGTGGCCTGCCGCATCTCGCCGGCGAGCTGTTCAAGCTGACGGCCAAGATCGACATCGTCCACGTCCCCTATCGCGGGGCGGCGCCCGCCATCACCGATCTGTTGGGCCACCAGGTGCAGATGGTGTTCCTGGATCTGCCGGTGATCCTGCCGCAGATCAGGGCCGGCACGCTGCGCCCGATCGCGCTCGGCGCGCGCGAACGCGCGGCGACCGCGCCGGACGTGCCGACCACCGCGGAGGTCGGCATGCCCGACGTTCTGGCCGAGAACTGGTACGGCATGGTCGCCCCCGCCGCGACGCCGCCCAACATCATCGCCGAGCTCAATCGCCTCACCCGGGAGGCGCTCGCCGACCCCAAGGTCAAGGAGAAGTTCGCGGAGCAGGGTCTCACTGCCGTCGGCAACGCGACGGAGGAGTTCCGAAGCTTCATCGATTCCGAGACGATGAAATGGGCGAAGGTGATCAAGGACGCCGGCGTCCCGACGACGAAGTAGCGCTCAGTCTCGTCGCTGGACCATCGCGGAAATCGTCGGGTAAGTAGGTCCAACCTACTCCTGCCCCGCTCCCTCGCTGACATCGCCCTGCGGCAGGATGCCCTGCCGCAGCGCGAGCAGCACGAGCTCGATGTCGGAGCCGACGCCGAGCTTGTCCTTGATGATGGAATGCTGGTTGGCGACCGTCTTCGGCGAGATGTTGAGCGCGTTCGCGATCTCCTCCGTCGTCATCTCGGCGAGCAGCATCCGCATCACCTCGAACTCGCGCGGAGTCAGGATGTCGGCCGCCGCCGTCTCGCCGGAGAGGCGGTGCAGTGCCAGCTCGTGGTCGACGTCTGGACTGATCGCGATGCGCCCGGCGAGCACGTCGGTCACCGCCCGCACCAGCGTTTCGGGCGGGCTCGTCTTGGTGACATAGCCTCTGGCGCCGGCGCGGATCGCCTGCACTGCGAAGCCGGCGTTCTGGTGCATGGTGAACACCAGGATCCGCGCCGCGCGGTCCCATTGCCGGATGCGTCGGACCGCCTCGATGCCGCCGACGCCGGGCATCGCGAGGTCCATGACCACGATGTCGGGCCTCGTTTCCTTGTAGAGCCGATAGGCCTCGGCGCCATCGCCGGCCTCCGCGACGACACGCAGGCCCGGCTGCTTCTGCAGCACCGAGCGATAACCCTCGCGGACGACGGCATGATCGTCGACCAACATGATGGTGCCGCCGGCGCCATTCATGCCGCGCGTTCCGTGGCAGCGGGCTCCTCGACGGGCAAGGCCGGCAGCGCGTGAACGGGGATCACGGCCTGCAGCGCAGAGCCATGGCCTTCACGCGACTCGAAGCTGAGCCGGCCGCCCAGCGCCGCCACGCGCTCGCGCATGCCAAGCAGGCCCATGCCCGACCTGACCGTCTGCTCACCGGCGCGGCCGTCGTCGTCGACGCTGAGCTCGACCACCCCACCGTCCTCGCGGCGCGTCAGCCGCAGACAGACCCGCGTCGCCTCGGCATGCTTGGCCGCGTTGGTCAGCGCCTCCTGCGCGATGCGGTAGAGATCGGCGCCGATCGCAGGCGGCAGGCTTTCCAGATCGCCGGCAAGGTGGATGTCGAAGCGCGGCGCGCCGCGACTGCGCCCGTTCCATCCCGCCACCAAACCTTCGAGGCTGGCGGCGAGCCCGAGCTCGTCGACATCGGGTGGGCGCAGGCGGAACAACGCGCCGCGCAGGGTCTCCATCATGCCGGTCGCAGTGCGCGCGATGCTGTCGCATTCCGGCAGGATGGCGGGACAGTCAGTCGCCGCGCTCTGGCGCACCGAGGCCGCGAGCGCTCGGATCGCGGCGAGCGACTGCCCGAACTCGTCATGCAGCTCGCGCGCCAGCCGCCGCCGCTCGTCGTCCTGCAGCGCAATCAATCGCCGCGTCAATTCGCTGCGCTCGGCGAGCGCGGATGCGAGATTTTCGGCGAGCTGGTTGAAGACGTCGCGGATCGCGGACAGTTCGGCGAGATCGAATGCCGGCAGCCGCGCGCTGAGGTCACCCGCGGCGATGCGCTCGAGGCCGGCGCGGACCAGCCGCGTCGGCCGCAGCGCGCGCGCCAGCGCGGCATAGACCAGCGCGCAGAGCAGCAGCAGCGCGACCGCCAGCACCGCCATCAGCCGGCTCGCCTCGCGCCAGGCATCGGCGGTCAGCACCGCCGGATCGATCCAGGCGACCGCGGCGCCGGCCGCGGTGCCCCGAACCAGCACCGGACGCACCGCCTCGCGACCGGGATCGAACACGGCGCGGTAGAACGCCGCGAAGGCCGCGGGCGCATCGAGCCTTCCATCGGGCGCGCCGCCGCAGACGCGCTGCACCAGCTCGCCGGCATTGCTGCGATAGGTCAGGCACAGGCCGGGCGTCATGACGAGCGCGGCGATGCTGTCCAGATCGGGAAAGTCGGCCCGCGCGGCGCCGAGCCACTGCCGCTTGCTCTCCCGCATCTCGAGCGTTCGTGCGGTAATGGCTGCGATGTCGTCGAGCTTGGCTTGCGCGGAGCGGTCGGCGTCGACCAGGAGATAGGCCGACGTGACGGCAAAGCAGAAGGCCGACACCGCGGCGACGCGCAGCGTCAGCCGGTATTTCAGATCGCTCCTGGCGAGATTCCACATGGGCGGAAGCCTTCTGCCGATGACCCATCGCTGCGACGGACATTTAACGGCAGAACCGCGGCGACGGGAAGCAAAGCCCATGATGCAGCGCGGCAAGCGGGAAAATTTCCTGCGTCGCCGCAGCGGCACTATTTCGATGTCTGGAGCTGCACCCGCTGCTTCCACAGGTTCCAGATGCGGTCGATGACCATGAGATTGGTGGCGTCCGCCTTGGCGCCCTCCTCGACCGTCAGATAGGTGACCTCCGTGCCGAGCGCGATCGCCTGCGCCTGCAGGCGCGCATCGACGTCGGTATAATAGGCGCGATAGACCGCGGCCTTCACCGACGGCCCGACCGCGACGTCGCCGTGGCCGCGCATCAGGATCACCGCCTTGTCGCCGAGCGCCGCCGCGAGCGACCTGCCGATGTCGTTGTTCCGGACCAACATATCGGTGGCGCCGAATTCCTGCGCGATGTCCCAGACCGGCACGCCGGCCGCGAGAAAGGCGGGATTGTGATAGATCGCCCGCAGCGGCGCCTTGCTGACGGAGAACGGAATCACGCTCGGCGAATGGGCGTGCACCACCGCCATCACGTCTGGCCGAGCCTTGTAGATCTCCGCATGGATGAAGCGCTCGAGGAACACGGCGCGGCCGCGCGCGTCGATCGGGTTGCCGTCCTGGTCGAACGCCATGATGTCGTCGGCGGTCACCAAGGCCGGCGCCAGCGAGCGGGCCATCAGGAAGTGGCTCGGATCGGCCGGATCGCGGGCGCTGACATGGCCAAAACCGTCCAGCACGCCGAATTCCGCGAGGATGTGGCTGCCGACCACGATGTCCTCGACCAGGGCCGGCGGAACGCCGGGCAGCGGGCCCTGCGCCTGTGCGTGGGCGCAGACGACCGCCCAGCTCAGCAGAACACCGGCAAGAAATCGGATGCGATGGGACATGGGAGACGCCGACAGAGAGAAACCGCGCACCCAGATTAGATTCTCGCGGCATCCGAATCCATCGGAATCCCACGGGTGCGCAACCAGCGTCGATGTGTCCTCACGCCTGCGCGAACGAGATCGTCGCGCGGCCGTAGTCGCCCGGCCCCATCTTGCCGTCGGGAAAGATGTGATGCCGGCCGATCCATTCGAACGACTGCTCGAACACCTCGCGCGTATAGGGCTCGAACACGATGCGCTCGCCGGGGCCCCAGCGCCGGGTGTCCATCATGGCGTGGAAGCGTTCGGGAAACTCGTTCCTGTAATAGTGGGTGTAGAGCTCCGGGCGCAGGTCGATGTCGCGTTGCGCGCGCTTCAAGGCGCGGAAATAGCGCTGGACATCCGCCGGCTCCGGCGTGCCCTTGATCATCGTCGCGATCATGAAGGTGGTGTCGATGATCTTGCGGAAGCCGAGCTGCTCGGCGAGATAATACGGTCCGTTGAACAGTGCTACCGCGGGACTGTTGCCGTCGATCAGCATCTCCATGCGGCGGAACAGCATGCCGTTCTCGAATGTCAGGTTGATGCGGTCCGCCGGCAGATACTGTTCCAGCGCCTGGATGGTGGAGTAGTGACTGCCGGACTGGTAGCCGACCGAGATCGGCACGCCGGCGAGATCTTCCGGCGTGTGTATCAGCGAATCCGCCGGGACGAAAATGCCCGAAGGCGCCACCGAATAGGCATCCGCATAGAGCCTCGCATGACCATTGGACGCCGCGACGTTGACGGTCCAATGGCAGGCGCAGCTCAGATTGGCCTCTCGGCCTTTCTCGATGCTCTGGAAGGCGCCTTCGTTGACCTTGTTGTGATGCTGCCCGCCGGTCGACTTGATCAGCTCGCGGAATTCGTAATCGAGTCCCTCGGCTCCGAAATAGCCCTTCTCCTCCGCGACCCACTCCTGCAGGCGGAAATGCGCTTCGATGATGAACTTGTCCATGACGCAAAGCTCCGTTGAGCGATTGCCGATCCGGCGAGGGTAGCATAGGAAAGCTGCCCGGCTATTCCTCTGGTGGAATATGAATTATGGCAAAATCAGCATTCGACGAACTCAGCCTGAAGGACCTGCGCATCCTTCAGGTGCTGCTGCGCGAGTGCAGCATCACCCGCGCGGCGCAGGTGCTGGAAACGACGCAGCCGGTGGTCAGCAAGACGCTCGCCTATCTGCGCGGCCAGTTCGCCGACCTGCTGCTGGTGCGGAAGGGTCATGCGATGCAGCCGACCGCCAAGGCGGTCGAGCTCGCGCCGCAACTGCGGAAGCTGCTCGACACCGCCGACGATCTGCAGGCCGACACGCAGGCATTCGATCCGGCCACGTCCGATCGCCAGTTCGGGCTGCTGGTCACCGACGTCGGCATGGTGCGCTTCCTGCCGCCGCTGCTGGCGCGGCTCGCCAAGGCGGCGCCGCGCGTACGGATTCGCGCCGTGCCGCTCGGCGCCTGGCAGATCGAATCCAAGCTCGAGAGCGGCGAGGCGGACCTCGCGCTCGGATCATTCCCGAAAGCCGCACCGCATCTGCGCCGGCAGCGGCTCTATGCCGACGGCTATCTCAGCGTGGTCCGCCGCGGCGTCGTGCGTATGCGCGACATGCGCGCGCTCGACGCCTTCGCCGCGCAGCGGCACATCCTGGTCACGGCATCGGAGACCGGCCATGCCGCGCACAGCCAGTTGCAGCGGGCGCTGGCCGCGAAGATCGCGCCGTCGAACATCCTGCTCCATGTGCCGAGCTTCGTGGCCGCTGCCGTCGTCGCCTCGCAGACCGACGGCATCGCCACCTTGCCGGAGAACCTCGCCGTCAGCATCACGCGACCGCTCGGCCTGGACTCGTTCAGGCCACCACTGACCTTGCCGCGGATCGAGATCGCGCAATACTGGCACGAACGTTTCCACCGCGATGCCGCGCATCGCTGGCTGCGCGCCGTGACGTTCGAATTGTTCGGCGAAAGGCAGCGAGGCGCGTCGCGCTGACGCGCGGCGTTCTCTCACGCGCCGTCGAGCTGCTTCATGAAGCGGTCGAGATTGACGAGGCCGCGGCCGTGGCGGCCTTCACCGATCTTGCGCTCGCCGTCGAAGGCCACGACTTCGAAGCGGATCAGGCGGCGCTCGACCTCGATCACCTTCGCCGTGGTGCGGATGGTCGCGCCCACGAGTGAGGCCGCGAGATGCCGGACATCGACCTCGGTGCCGACCGTGATCCAGCCGGGCGCGAGATGCCCGGAGATGGCATCGCCCGACGTCATCTCCATCTCCAGGATCATCATCGGCGTCGCATAGACCTTCGGCATGTGAGCGAGGAAATGCCCGACCGTGCGCTCCACCGGCACCACCAGGAGCCGCTCGGCGCTCATGCCGACCTTGATGACGTCGCGTGCATCCATGGGAAATTCCGTCATTCCGGAGCACACGCACCAGCGCGTGAATCCGGAATCCAGAGGTTGTAGGATCGAGATTCCGGGCTCGATGCTCCGCATCGCCCCGGAATGACGATGACGCTGCGCGTCACTTCTTCGCGGCGGCTGCGCGCTCCACGAAGGTCTTGCCGCCCTTCATCTTGTGGGCGAGCGGCGCCTCGTTGATCTGGATCACCACGGCGTCGGCATCGACGCCGAGGTTCTTCACCAGTGCCTGCGTGATGTCGCGCATCATGCCGGCCTTCTGCTCGTCGGTGCGGCCGGCGGCCATGCTAATGGTAATCTCGGGCATCCTGTTTCTCCCTTTGCTTGAGCAGCGCAATGCGCAGCCACCCTCGCCCACAAAGGGAGCGCAAATCAACCCCACTTCACCTCATGGCGGGCCAGCACTTCGCGCACCTTTGTCACCAGCTCATCTTCCCGGCAGGAGAACTGCGCCGGCCGGCTCTCGCGCCATTCCTGGTGGGAGGCGATCGCGGCCGCCGCCTTGGCGCCCTCGATCAGGTCCTTGATCTGCACCTCGCCGCGCGCTTTCTC
>NZ_JAFAVV010000366.1 GCF_019242285.1 Bradyrhizobium sp. | reverse complement strand
GAGGCCAAGAAGCTGCCGGCCGGCTTCAGCCACGATTACCTCGCCGACTCCCGGCAATATGTGCAGGAAGGCAATGCACTTCTCATTACCATTGGTTTCGCGGTTATCATTATCTTCCTGGTTCTGGCCGCACAGTTCGAGAGTCTGCGAGATCCAGCGGTGATCCTCATCAGCGTGCCAATGGCGATGGTGGGCGCGCTGATCCCGCTGTTCTTCGGCGTCGCGACCATGAACATTTACACAAAGGTTGGTCTGTTGACGTTGATTGGTCTCATCACCAAGCACGGCATCCTGATGGTGGAGTTCGCCAACGAGCTGCAGCTCAACGAGGGGCTCGACAAGCGCTCGGCGATCGAGATGGCGGCGCGGATCCGGCTCCGTCCGATCCTGATGACGACGGCGGCGATGGTGACCGGCCTCATTCCGCTGTTGACCGCTTCCGGCGCGGGTGCGGCGAGCCGCTTCTCGATCGGGCTCGTGGTGGTCGCGGGCATGTCGATCGGCACGCTGTTCACGCTGTTCGTGCTGCCGGCCGTCTATGTCGCGATCGCGACGGATCACCGGGCGAACGCGACCTCGCAGCGGACCAAGGATATCGCCGACTACGAGCTCGGAGGGCAGCAGCTCAAGCCGACCTGATCAACTCGGGTCAAGCTTTCGCGAGCCTGCCTTGAGCTAGCCTCGTTTCGGCCCGTTCAGTAGTATCTTGCATGCCACGGGCGTTGCTGCGAGGGCGCCCGGGCACGGGAGAGGCGGATGAGGCGACGCGAATTCTTGAGTGTGCTCGGCGCCGCTGCGCTGCTCGGCTCGAAAGCCGATGCGGCACCGAGGACCTATCGGCTTGCGGCGATGAATCCTGCCTTTCCCATGCCCGAGGGCTCGCCGTTCGGCGACATCATCATCAAGGCGATGGCCAAATATGGCTATGTCGTCGGTCAGAACCTGATCTACGACTCGCTATGTCCAATGGGCGATGTGGCGAAAATTGCGCCGATGCTGGCCGAGCTGAAGTCGCGCGGCGCGGACGCCATCATCATCATCGGCTATCCGACCGCGGTCGCAGCGAAGGCGATCGGGATTCCGATCGTCGCCGCGGTCGGTCTCGGCGATCCCGTTGCGACCGGCCTGATCCAGAGCCAGGCCCATCCGGGCGGCAACCTCACCGGCATTTCCGACGTCGCGGCGATGCTGAGCACCAAGCGGCTATCGCTGCTGAAGGAGCTGTCGCCGAAATTGAGGAAGGTCGCGATGCTCTGGAACAAGGACGACCTTGGCATGACGCAGCGCTACGCGACATCGGCGAAATCCGCGGAGGCGATGGGATTCTCGGTCCAGGCCCTCGGCGTCGCCGAGCCCGACGATTTCGAGGAGGCCTTCGCCGCGATGAAGGCCGAGCACCCGGATGCCATTCTCATGGTCACGGACTCCCTGACCAATCTCAACCGCAAGCGTGTGTTCGAGTTTGCCGCGGCGAGGAAGCTGCCCGCGATCTACGAATATGATTTCCTGGCCCGCGACGGCGGGCTGATGTCCTACGGGCCCGACATTGGGGAATCCTTCGATCGCGCCGCAGCCCTGGTCGATCGCATCTTCAAGGGGGCAAACCCCGGCGATCTGCCGTTCGAGGAGCCGACCCGCTATCCGCTGGTGGTGAACCTGAAGACCGCCAGGGCCATGGGGCTCGAAATTCCCCCGAATTTGCTGGCACTTGCCGACGAAGTCCTGGAGTGAGCCGCAAGACAAGGCGAGCCCTTCCTGCTAAATGTGCGGGATGACCATCTCGCTCCACCGCGACATGCCCGAGGGCCGCACCTTCGCCGGGGCGGGCGCGAAGCCGCGCGCTCCATCGGGCAGCATCCGGGGCCGGCTGTTCACCAAATATGTCGCCCTGTTCGTCGTGGTGGTCGGGATCGCGCTGCTCTGCAACGGCGTCTTCGAGGCCATCCTCTACTATCGCCAGCACAAGGCGGCGCTGATCCGGATCCAGCATCACCAGGCGGTCGCTGCGGCGGCCAGGATCGGCCACTTCGTCAAGGAGATCGAGGGCCAGCTCGGATGGACCGTGCAGCTGCCATGGTCGGCCGGCTCGATCGAGCAGCGGCGGTTCGACGCACTCAGGCTGTTGCGCCAGATACCTGCGATCACCGAGCTTGCCCAGGTCGATTCCTCCGGCAAGGAGCGGTTGCGGGTGTCGCGGCTCGCGGAGGACGTGCTCGACAGCGGACTTGATCTTTCCAACGATCCGAAATTCACCGAGGCGATGGCGCACAAGGTCTATTTCGGGCCGGTCTATTTCCGCCGGGAGTCGGAGCCCTACATGACGCTGGCGGTCGCAGGCAGCCGCAAGGATGCCGGCGTCAGCATCGCCGAGGTCAATCTGAAGCTGATCTGGGACGTGATCTCCCAGATCAAGGTCGGCCAGCACGGCCAGGCCTATGTGGTCGACGCCCAGGGCCGGTTGATCGCACATCCCGACATCAGCTTGGTGCTGCGCAACATCGACATGTCCAAGCTGCCGCAGGTGCAGGCGGCATTGGCCGGCAACGCCGACGGCGATGAGAACTTCGAGGGCGCAAAGAACATCCAGGGACGGCAGGTGCTGACGGCCGCGGCGCCGGTTTCGCCGCTGCCCTGGATCATGTTTGTCGAGCTGCCGGTGGAGGAGGCCTACGCCTCGCTCTACACCGCGCTCGGGCGGCTTGCCGCCGTGCTGCTCGCCGCCCTGGTTTTTGCCATGCTGGCCGGCATGTTTCTGGCCCGGCGCATGGTCGGCCCGATCCAGGTGCTGCGCGCCGGCGCCGAGCGCATCGGCGGTGGCGATTTCTCCCAGCGCATCGCGATTGGGACCGGCGACGAGCTGGAAGGATTGGCCAATCAATTCAACGACATGGGGGCGCGTCTTCAAGAATCCTATGCCGACCTCGAGAACAAGGTTGAGCTGCGGACCAGGGAGCTGTCGCAATCGCTTCAGGATCTGCACGCCGCGCAGGACCGCCTGATCCAGACCGAGAAGCTGGCCTCGCTCGGCCAGCTCACGGCCGGCATCGCGCACGAGATCAAGAATCCGCTGAACTTCGTCAACAACTTCTCGGCCGTGTCTTCCGAGCTGGTCGAGGAGCTCACCGATGCGGTGAAGGCGGCCCATGTCGACGGCAAGATGCGGGAGGAGATCGACGAGCTGACGGCGATGCTGAAGGGCAATCTGGAGAAGATCGTGCAGCATGGCCGGCGCGCCGATTCCATCGTCAAGAACATGCTGCTGCATTCGCGCGAAGGCTCAGGCGAGCACCGGGCGGCCGATATCAACGCCATCGTCGAGGAGAGCCTCAACCTTGCCTATCATGGCGCGCGGGCCGAGCGGCCGGGCTTCAACGTTACGTTGGAGCGCGCCTACGATCCGGCTGCCGGCACCGTCGACTTGTATCCGCAGGAAATCACCCGGGTGCTCCTCAACCTGATCTCGAACGGTTTCTATGCTTCCGGCAAGCGCAAGGCGCGCGTCGGCGATGGTTTCGAATCCACCTTGCGCGCGAGCACCAAAAATCTCGGCGACCAGGTGGAGATCCGCATCCGCGACAACGGCACCGGCATCCCCAAGGACGTGCGGGAGAAGATGTTCAATCCGTTCTTCACCACCAAGCCGGCCGGCGAGGGCACCGGGCTCGGCCTGTCGATGAGTCACGACATCGTGGTGAAGCAGCATGGCGGCCGGATCGACGTCGAGACCGAGCCGGATGCGTTCACCGAGTTCATCATCACATTGCCGCGGACGCTGCCGGCGCAAACCGATACGGGAGGCCGGCCATGAACGTGTACATCCTGGTCGTCGATGACGAGCCGGACGTCGAGGTGTTGTTCCGCCAGCAGTTCCGGCGCGACCTGCGCGCCGGCCGCTTCCTGATGGCGTTCGCGCCATCGGCCACGGCTGCGCTGGCGCGTGCCGCCGAGCTGGCCGATCCGACCCTGATCCTGGTGCTGTCCGACATCAACATGCCCGGCATGAGCGGGCTCGAGATGCTGCCCGAATTGCGCGCGCGGCGGCCGGACGTGCCGGTCATCATGATCACGGCCTATGGCGACGCGGACACCCGCAGGAAAGCGATCGAGCGCGGCGCGGTCGCCCTCCTGACCAAGCCGCTCGACTTCGCGCTGCTGCGCCACGAGATCGACAGCCGGCTTGGGCAGGCCGCATGAGCGCCACCATCCTGTTCGTCGATGACGAGGCCGACCTCGCGGAGCTGATCCAGCAGATGTTCCGCCGGCAGATCCGCGAGCGCAAGGTCGAATTCATCTTCGCGCGGGATGGTATCGAGGCGCTGCAGGCGCTCGAGCAGCACCCCCACATCGACATGGTGGTGTCCGATATCAACATGCCGCGCATGGACGGGCTGACGCTGCTGGAGAAGCTGCAGGCCGCCGAAGACAAGAAGTCGACCGTCATCGTCTCGGCCTATGGCGACATGAGCAACATCCGCACCGCGATGAACCGCGGTGCGTTCGATTTCCTCACCAAGCCGATCGACTTCGGCGATCTCGAGCTCACCATCGACAAGACCATCCGCCATGTCGAGATGCTGCGCGAGGCCCGCCACCGGCAGGCCGAGGCGGAGCGGGCGCACGCCTCGCTGTCGCGCTATTTCTCGCCGCAGATCGCGAGCCGTCTTGCCTCGAGCGGCGAGAGTGATGGCATGGAGGTGCATTGGCGCGAGGTCGCGGCGATCTTCACCGACATCACGAGCTTCACCTCGCTGGTCGAGACCGCGGCGCCGGAAGTGCTGGGCGAGCTGCTCAACGAATATGTCGGCGGCATGACCGATGTGGTGTTCTCGCACGAGGGGACGGTCGCCAAGGTGATCGGCGACGCGGTCCAGGTGCTGTTCAACGCCCCGGGCGAGCAGCCCGATTATGCGACGCGCGCGATCGCCTGCGCGCAGGACCTGGACGCCTGGGCGCAGGATTTTCGCGTGCGCTGGAAGGACAAGGGCATCAATTTCGGCGCCACCCGCATCGGCGTGCATGCCGGCCCCGCATTGGTCGGCAATTTCGGCGGCAAGCGCTTCTTCGACTACACCGCCTATGGCGACACCATCAACACGGCGGCGCGGCTGGAGACGGCCAACAAGTTCCTGGGCACGCGGGTGTGCGTCAGCGCGACGGTTGCGACCGCGGCCGATAATTTCAGCGGCAGGCCGGTCGGCGATCTCCTGCTGCGCGGGCGCAGCGAGCCGCTGCGCGCCTTCGAGCCGCTGCCGGCCGCGGCGCTCGCGCAGTCCGCGGCGGCGCAATATTGCGAAGCCTTCGCCAAGCTCGAGGCTGGCGACGTGGCCGCGATGCCGGCTTTCGCCGCGCTGGTCGGCCTGCATGCCGATGATACGCTGGCCGGCTTCCATCTCAGACGATTGCTCAATGGCGGCAAGGGTGTCCGCATGCAACTGGAGCAGGGCTCGTGATCACGCGCGATTTCGCCGCGGGAAACTACCGCTTCATTCCGGCCGTGTTCCAGTATTCGAGCGGCGCCGCCGCGCATGCAGGCTTCGAGATCGAGCGCGTGCGCTTCGACCGCCTGACGCCGCTCGCCGAGGGTTTTGCCGAGGCCGCAGACTATATCAAGGCCGCGGGGCGGCCGCTGACCGCGTTTTGTGCCTGCGAGCTCCGCTCGCCGGCCGCGTTCACCGAGCAGGCTTTCTTCGAGTTCAACCAGCACTATGTCAAGACACTGGCGGCATGGGGCATCTATGACGGCACCACCAATCCGGTGGCGCGCAGCAATGTCTGTCCCGAGATCGATCCGCCTTCCGAGCCGTCGTTCTTCGCCTTCTCTTTCACCCGGGCGGCCATGAGCGTGTCGCCGAGCTTCGTCGTCGCCGGTGGTGCCGAGGCGCGCGGCGGCGCCGGCAGCTATCCCGAGCGGATCGTGCGCTACCGCGACACGAGCCCGGACGGGATGAAGGAGAAGGTGCGCTTCACCACGCGCGAGATGGAAAGCCGCATGGAAGCCTTCGGCTTCGGCTGGCAAGATACGACGGCCGTCCAGGCTTACACGGTGCACGATTTCCATGCTGTTGCCGCCGAAGAACTGGTCCGCCGCGGCGCGAGCCGCTCGGGCCTGACCTGGCATTTCGCACGGCCGCCGGTGATCGATCTCGAATACGAGATGGACTGCCGGCGCGTGCTGCGGGAAGTGGTGATTTGAGCGCTACCTAGCCCGCGGGTCCAGCGCGTCGCGCAGGCCATCGCCGAGCAGGTTGAACGACAGCACGACCAGGAAGATCGCAAGTCCCGGCCAGACCGCCATCCATGGTGCGTTGATGAGGAATCGTTGCGCGGCATTGAGCATGCTGCCCCAGGACGGCGCGGGCGGCTGCTGGCCCAAGCCCAGGAACGACAACGCCGCCTCGGCGATGATCGCGGCTGCGATCGACAACGTCATCTGCACTAAGAGCGCCGGCAGGATGTTGGGCAGGATGTGGAACAGCGCGATCCGCCAGGGCGGATTGCCCATCGCACGCGCCGCCTCGACATAGTCCTCGACCTTGACGCTCATCACCTGGCCGCGCGTCAGGCGAATGAAGACGGGAGTCGTCGAAATGCCGATCGCGATCATGGCATCCGTCAGGCTCGGCCCGAGAAAGGCGGCCAGCGCGATCGCGAGGATCAGGAACGGGCACGCCAGCATCGCATCGGTGATGCGGCTGATCAGGGCGTCGACGAAGCCGCCCCGATAGCCCGACACGAGCCCGAGCGGCACGCCGATCGAGAGCGCAATCGCCACCGAGATCGCGCCGGCGAGAAGCGAGGCGCGCGCACCGTAGATGACGCGGGCGAGCACGTCGCGCCCGAGCTCGTCGGTGCCGAACCAGTGCGACGCCGACGGCGGCTTGCGCACCGCCGTCCAGCTCGTGGCGAGCGGATCATGGGGCGCGACCCACGGCGCGAGCAAGGCGAGCAGGACGAAGCCGACGATGACGGCGAGCGCCACCACGGCGCCCTTCCGCTTGAACAGCCGCCGCAGCGCCCGCCGTGCCGGGCTCTCCATTTCGTCGTCTGAGCCGGCGAGGGGGATGGCGGGGAGCGCAGCGTCGGTCATGCGGCCTCATCCCCTCAGGCGCGGATTGACGAGGATGTAGGCGACGTCGGCGATCAGGTTCAGCGTGATGTAGACGGTCGCGGTCACCAGCACCACGCCCTGCACCACGGCATAGTCGCGGTTGAACACGGCGTCGACGATCAGCTTGCCGAAGCCGGGCACCGAGAAGATCTGCTCGGTCAGCACGGCGCCCGACAACAGCGTGCCGAGCTCGAGCGCGCCGAGCGTGATCACCGGCGTCAGCGCGTTGCGCATGGCATGCTTGAGGATCACCGAGCGCTCGGAAAGCCCCTTGGCGCGCGCGGTGCGGACATAGTCGCTCTCCAGCACCTGCAGCATGGCGCTGCGGGTATGCCGCATCAGGATGGCGGAGATGGCGTTGCCGAGCACGAAGGCCGGCATGATGGTCGAGGCGAGGCTCGCGCGCCAGTTCTCGCCGAGCGGCACATAGCCGGAGGCCGGCAGCCAGCCGAGCTCGATCGAGAACAGGAAGATCAGCATGATCCCGAGCCAGAAGTTCGGCGTCGAGATGCCCCACAGCGCGAACAGGTTCGCGCCATAGTCCCAGGCGGTGCCCTTCTTCACCGCCGAGACGATGCCGGCGGGGATGCCGATCAGCAGCGCGATCACGATCGCCATCGCGGCGAGCTGCAACGTGACCGGGAGCTTCTGCGCGATCAGGTCGAGGACCGGCATCTTGATGCGCAGGGACTCGCCGAGGTCGCCCGACAGCACGCCTTTGAGCCAATAGGCGTATTGCACCGGAATCGCCTGATCGAGGTGGTATTGCCTGCGGATCTGCTCGATCACGGCGGGGTCGTGCTCCTCGCCGGCCATGACGAGCGCCGGGTCGCCCGGCAGCAGATGCTGCAGGGAGAAGATAAGGATCGACACGAACAGGAGCGTCGGCACGAGCTGGACCAGGCGGCGCGCGAGGAAGCTCAGCATACGGCGCACCGGAGGATTAGCGGGTTCGCCATCAGATCAACGGCGCGGTGCCGCCACATCGTTCCCTCCCCCCTTGCGGGGGAGGGACAGGGAGGGGGGTAACCCAACGGGACTCTGCGCTTGTGGCACCCCCCACCCCGACCCTCCCCCGCAAGGGGGGAGGGAGGGGAGAGAGCGCCGATGCCAATCTCGCTCACTTCAGCTTCAACCCGACCACGCGCACGAGCCCGTCCGGCATCTGCTTGTAGCCCTGGAGCTGGGTCGTATGCACGATCAAGAGCTTGTAGTGGAAGAGGTAGAGAATCGGCTCCTCCTCCATCTCGGTCTTCGTCAGCTTTTCGTAGATTTGCTTGCGCTCCGCCGGATCGCTCACGAGCCGCGCGTCATCGAGCGCCTTGTCGGCCTCCGCGTTGTTCCAGGCGCTGTAGTTCAACGGCGCGTTGCTGTGCATGAACGAATAGGAATTGCCGTCCGGGTCGATCCGGCCGCTCCAGCGCAAGAGGTAGGCCTGGTAGTTGCCGGCCTCCGCCTGCTGCAGCGAGGTCGCAAGCTCGGTCACCCGGATCTTCATATCGAAGCCGGCTTCCGCCGCCATCGACTGCACGACCTGCGCGACCGCCTCGAGCTCGGGACCTTTCGGCACCATGAAGTCGACCGTCACGGGCGTCGTGACGCCAGCCTCGTTCAGCAACGCCTTGGCCTTTTCGACGTCGCGCGGGCGGACCGGAAATGCGGCCTGGTAATAGCGGTGCTCCGGGTTGACCCATTGGTTGCCCGGCTTGAACTCGCCATTGAACACCACCTGGTTGAGGGCCTCGCGGTCGATCGACAGATCGAGGGCCTGCCGCACCTTGGCGGACTGGCTGAGCGGGCCTTTATTCTTGTCGTGGCCGATGTTGAGGGTGATGCCCTGATAGCCCAGCTCGATCGCGGTCGAGAGCGTCAAGTTCGGATCGGCGCGGACATCCTTGATGTCGGTCGCGAGCACGCGCTCGATCAGGTCGAGCCCGCCCGATTTCAGACCGGCAAGCCGCACCGTCGAATCGACGATCGGCCGGAACACGATCTTGTC
>NZ_JAFAVV010000207.1 GCF_019242285.1 Bradyrhizobium sp. | reverse complement strand
GAGCTGTTCCGCTGCAAGCACGAGGTCGCGATTGCGCTCCCAAGAGGCGTCATAGGGCTCGTCGGGATCCTGATACGCACCGCGTGAACCGTGCACCACCGCCCAGATTCCAAAGCGAGGAGATGTTGCTGTCATGAGAGCCTCTCTCGAACGATTTCATATCGCGTCGCGCGCAAAAGCGGTTTGTTTTGACTAATGCACAGCCGCGGTGCAAGCGCACCAACCATCAAAAGATATTCTTTGCCGTGCGAGCGCCCGCAAAGACATCATCAAACTCCGGAACGAATGACAATTGAAAAACCGCTCTATTTCTGTTCGCGAAAATTCGTGGGACAGTTTGTGCGCGTGATGAGAGTTGCTGTCAGTCGCGGCGCAGCGAGCAGTCGCTGATGCCCGTTTGCTGTGCAGCACCATGCTTGCTCCATGACGCGCGACGAGGCGCAACCGGAAACGAGCATCCTTGAGCAATATCGAACAGACCGTAGCATCGGCCGAATTCAAACAGGCGTCCCCAACCAACGGAACCGCATCGGCCGAGCGCACTGACACACCGCTGCTCGGCAAGCGCGGCCTGCTGCTGCTCTCCTGGGTCGCGCCGGCCACGCTGGTGATCGTGTGGGAAATTCTGGCGCGGGCCGGATGGATTTCGCCGCAAGTGCTGCCCGCGCCCAGCAAAGTCATCTCCACCGCAGTCAAGCTTACGACCAATGGCGGCCTCCCGAACGATCTCGGCGTGAGCCTTCTCCGCGCTGCCGCGGGCTTTGCGATCGGGGGCAGTGTCGGTTTTGCGCTCGGCACGCTGGTCGGCTTCTCGCGCATTGCGGAAGCGGCAATCGACCGCAGCGTCCAGATGATCCGTGCCATTCCCTTCCTCGCCGTGCTGCCACTGGTGATCGTGTGGCTTGGCGTTGGCGAAGCCGAGAAGGTCTTTCTGGTCGCACTCGGCGTAACGTTCCCGATCTATATCAACACGACATTGGGAATTCGTCAGGTCGATCCCAAGCTGATCGAGCTCGGACGCATCCAGGGCCTCGGCTCGCTCGAACTGATCCGGCGCATCGTCCTCCCGGGCGCCCTGCCGTCGATCCTCACCGGTGTTCGCTATGCATTGGCAACCGCCTGGCTGGCGCTGGTCGTCGCCGAGACCATCGGCGCGCAATCCGGCATCGGCTTTCTTGCGATGGACGCCCGAGAGTTCCTGCGCACCGACGTGATCGTGCTCACGATCGTGATCTACGCCCTTATCGGCGTGGCAGCTGATGCGATCGCGCGGCTCCTCGAGCGGCGCTTATTGGCCTGGCACCCGAACTACGGCGGTGGACGATGACCGTGCACGTGACGCCGCCAGTAACGTCCTCGCCGGCCGTGGTCGTCAGCAATCTCCGGCGCGCTTACGGCAAAAGAGTCGTGATCGACAGGCTCAACCTGCGCATCGAGCGCGGCGAGTTCGTCGCGCTGCTCGGTGAAAGCGGCTGCGGCAAGACCACGCTGCTCAGGGCACTGGCTGGCCTAGATACGATCCAGGGTGGACGGATCGCTGCACCACGACGGCCGGCCGTTGTCTTCCAGGAACATCGCCTTCTGCCATGGGACAACCTGTGGCGCAACGTGTCGCTCGGCCTTCAAGTCCCGGACGCGCGCGAACGCGCGGCCGCCGCGCTTGCAGAGGTCGGCCTCGGTGACCGGCTCGACGACTGGCCTCGCAACCTCTCGGGCGGGCAAGCCCAGCGCGTGGCGCTCGCCCGCGCGCTGGTGCAGCAACCAGAACTCCTTTTATTGGACGAACCATTCGCCGCGCTCGACGCGCTGACACGCATCCGCATGCACGACCTCGTCCGCGAGCTCGTCGCCAATCACCGGCCCGGCGTGATGCTGGTGACGCACGACGTCGACGAAGCGATTGCGCTGGCCGATCGCATCCTGGTCATGCGCGACGGGGCCATCGCCTTCGAGCATCGCAAAGCCGATGGGTCCGTCGATCGATCCGCGCTGCTCGCCGAGCTCGGCGTGAAGACCGCACATGCCGCATGAACCGTCTGGAAAGGACCGCATCCATGTCCATCTCATCGTCTGACAACCCGTCCCGACGCCGTTTCCTTGGCACGGCAGCATTCGGCATCGGAGCGCTCGCCGGGCTTGATCTCAATCCGGCGTGGTCGGCGACCGGCCGCACCACGGATCTCGTGCGCCTCACCTGGGGACTCAGCGGCCTCAACCTGATCGCCAAGGAGCGCGGCGAGTTCGAGAAGGTGCTGGCCAAGGACGGCATCAAGGTGGAATGGCTCGGGCCGTTCCCGAACCACGCGCCGACCTTGCAGGCCGTGACCGGCGGCAGCACTGACTTCTCCTTTGGTGGGAGCACGACACCGGCGCTGGCCGCCATCATCGCCGGCTCGCCGCTGGTCTTTACCCAGTTCGTCGTTTACGAGCCGCGCTCCACGGCGATCATCGCCAAGGATGATTCCGGCATCAACAACATCGAGGACCTCGTCGGCAAGTCGGTCGCGGTCAATCGCTCGGGGCTTGGCGAATTCCTGCTGGTCGCCGCGCTCGAGAAGCACAAGGTCGACCGCTCGGCGGTCAAGTTCGTCTATCTCAATCCGCCAGATGCTGCGCCGGCGCTTGCCTCCGGCAAGGTCGATGCCTGGTCGATGTGGAGTCCGGGCGTCGATATCGCGCGGCTCGAATACAAGGCGCACGATATCTTCCTCGAGGGCCGCGACCTCGAATTCCAGATCGACTACACCTCGTACCTCACCACGCGCAAATTCGCGACCGATCATCCCGCGCTGGTCCGCGCGGTCAACGACGCCTTCCGCGCCGAAGGCAAGTGGATCTCGGAGAACACCGAGGACGCCGAATACATCGCGCAGAAGGCGGGCAAATACAGCGATCAGGTCCGCGACCAGTTCATCGCCATGAACCGGCAATACCGCTACTACCCGGTCAACGACGAGAAGTTCCTGTCCGAATTGCAGCGCGCCGCAGACTGGCTGGTCGCGCGAAAGGTGCTGCCCGAGCCAGTCAGGGTCACCGATCATCTGGCGCAGCTCTGATCGCATTCTGCAGTCGCATCCGGGATCAAGACATGAACAAGCCTCTGTCAGCCACCAGCCTCGCACCGTCCAGCCCGATCGATCTACGCTCCTCCGAGCTCGACAGCCTGCTCGCAAAGATCGCCGAAGGCGAAAGCGAGCGTGAGCGCGAGCGTATCCTGCCCTTCGATGCGATCGATCTCATCCGCCGCGCCAGGCTCGGCGCGTTGCGGCTACCTGCATCTGCCGGCGGCGCCGGCAGCTCGATCCGGGAACTGTTCGAGGTGATCATTCGCCTCGGCGAAGCCGACGCCAATGTCGCCCACATCCTGCGCAACCATTTCAGCGTGGTCGAGCGACTGGTGCGTCATCCCCGCGGCGAACAGGGCCGACAGTGGCAACAGGCCGTCGCCGATGGCGCCATCATCGGCCTTGCCACCACCGAGTTGGACACCCCGCAGGTCGGCAACATCGTCCCCAACACGACTTTGACGCCGGATGGCGACGACTACCTCCTGAACGGCACCAAGTACTACAGTACGGGCACGCTCTATTCCGACTATGTCCTGGTGCGCGCCGCCGATCCCTCAGGCCGGCCGGGCGCGACCATCATTCCCGTGAAGCGCGACGGCATCGAACTGATCGACGACTGGGATGGACTCGGACAGCGGCTGACCGCCACCGGCACCACGCATTTCCGCAACGTCCGCGTCAAGCGGCAGGAGATCGTGTTCGACGCGCCCGACGTCGGATATGGCGTGCCCTATTCGAACACGTTCGCCCAGCTGTTCCTGACCGGTATCGTCGCCGGCATCGCGCGCGCTGCGCTGCGCGATGCAGCGGCGCTGGTCCGCTCGCGCAAGCGCACCTTCTATTATGCGCCCAGCGCGGTGCCGACCGACGATCCGGCGCTGCAACAGACCATCGGTCAGATCGCAAGCGGCGCCTTCGCCGCCGAGACCGTCGTCCTCGCCGCGGCCGAGGCTCTGGATGTAGCCACGGACACGTTCGATGCCGGCGCGCCCGAGGCGGCGGAGGCCGCGCACAGGGCAGCGCTATTGTCGGCTCAGGCCAAGATCGTCGCCGACGATTTCGCGATCCGCGCCGGCACCCTGCTGTTCGACGTCGGTGGCGCATCCGCCACCAAGAAGGCGACCAATTTCGACCGGCACTGGCGCAATGCGCGGACGCTGTCGTCGCACAATCCGACCACCTACAAGGCCCGATCGATCGGGCAGCACGTGATCAATGGCACCCCGCTGCCGGCCAAGGGCTTCTTCTGATCCGTCGCCGGAAAACGAGGCAATGCAGGGTGAGACGTCGATGGAAGGAGCACATCAGATGGCCAAAGCGGACGTCCATCTCGTCGATGAGACCAACGAAGTCGAGCAGCAGTTCCGTTCGGTCATGCGCCGCCTCGCCGGCGGCGTCAGCATCATTACCGCAGGCCAGGGGAACGACATCACGGGGATGACCGTGACCTCGCTGACCTCGCTCAGCGCCTCGCCTCCCCGCCTCCTGGTCAGCATCAACCGGCAGGCATCCTCCTTTCCTTTGATCGACCGCTACCGGGTATTCGGCGTCAATATCCTGGGATCCGACCAGCACGAGATCGCAGGCCGCTTCAGCAATGGACGGCTGAAGGGCAGCCAGCGCTTCGAGGGCATCGACTGGTTCCCCGGCTCCTCCGGTGTGCCGTTGCTTGGGCATTCGCTGGCGACCATCGAATGCCAGGTCGAGGAAATCATCGAGCGCCATTCCCATGGCATTGTGGTCGGCAGCCTGCTCAGCTTCGAACTTGCGCCGCGCCTGTCGGGGCTGGTCTATTGGAACGGCCAATACATCGAAATCGATCCCGACAACGACCTCGACCTGCTCGCCGAGGTCAGCATTCCCCTCCCGCACGTCCGGTGACGCATGAAGCGCGAAATCGCATCAGATGAGGATGCCGTCGCCGCCAGCCAGGACGGCACCGCGCTGAAGCGATGGCAACTCGACCGTATCGTGGCCGAGCTGCGCGTCTCACGCGAGGAAACGCATAGCATCCGCCGTGACGGCGAAGCGCGCCGCGCGCCCTCCCGCGAGGCGCTGGAAGACATCCTCAACAGGCTGACCGAAGCGCTGTTTCCCCGCCACTATGGCCGGTTCGACCTCGACGGCGAGAATATCGACTATTTCGTCGGCCATACGCTGAGCATCGCACTAGACCAGCTCTGCGAGCAGATCCACCGCGGAGCACTGTTCATCGGCGATGAACTGCTGCCGGGATTTCATCGCAAGGACGCGGTCGAGCTCACGCGCCGCTTTGCATCCCGCCTACCTGCCCTGCGTGGACTTCTGATCAGCGACCTTCGCGCTGCGTTTGTCGGCGATCCCGCGGCGAAGAATTTTCCGGAGATCCTGATCGGGTATCCCGGCATGACGGCGATCATTCATCACCGGCTTGCTCATATCCTGCATGGCCTTGATGCGCGACTCGTGGCGAGGCTTGTCGCGGAAATCGCCCACACCCGGACGGGCATCGACATCCATCCGGGCGCCAGCATCGGGTCCGGTTTCTTCATCGATCACGGCACCGGCGTCGTGATCGGCGAGACGGCGATCATCGGCGACAACGTACGCATCTATCAGGCCGTCACCCTTGGCGCCCGGCACTTCCCGACCGACGACGAAGGAAAATTGATCAAAGGCGACGCCCGTCATCCGATCGTCGAGGACGACGTCGTGATCTACGCTGGCGCCACCATCCTGGGTTGGATTACCATCGGCCGCGGCTCTACCATCGGCGGTAACGTCTGGCTGACCCAGGACGTCCCGCCGAACAGCGTCGTCACTCAGGCAACAGCCCGCAACAAACCCGGTACAGGCCAGAATTGAACCGCAAGAGCCGTCAGGCCGCACGCACGGTGGCGAGAAACTTTGTAAGCTCCACCTTGAGACGATTGCTGTCTTCGGACAGCATCTGAGCTGCCGACAGCACCTGCGAAGAGGCAGTCCCGGTCTCGGTAGCGCCGCGCTGCACCTCGGTGACGTTGGACGACACCTGATCGGTGCCCAATGCCGCTTGCTGAACGTTGCGCGAGATTTCCTGGGTGGCCGCGCCCTGCTCTTCCACCGCAGCCGCGACCGTCGAGGAAATCTCCGACAGCCTTTCGATAGTGGAACTGATCTCACGGATCGAGACAGCAGACTGCTCCGTGGCGCCCTGGATGCCCAGGATCTGCCCACTGATCTCGCCCGTGGCCTTGGCGGTCTGCTCAGCAGCGCCTTGACTTCCGAAGCAACCACCGCAAAGCCTCGTCCGGCCTCACCCGCTCGCGCCGCTTCGATTGTGGCATTAAGTGCCAAAAGATTCGTCTGGCCTGCGATCGTGTTGATGAGATCGACCACGTCGCCGATCCGTGCGGCTGCCTTGGACAGCTCGCTGACGCGCTCGTTAGTGGTCCGGGCCTGGGTGACGGCTTCGCCGGCAATCCGCGCCGATTCCTGTACCTGTCGGCTGATCTCGGTCACCGAGGACGACAGTTCCTCCGTCGCCGAAGCGACCGACTGCACGTTGGCGGAGGCTTCCTCCGACGCCGCCGCAACCGCTGTCGCCCGCTCCTGCGAGCGCGTGGCAGTCGAGGTCAGGGTGGTGGCGGATGCCTCGAGCTCAGTCGACGCCGAGGATACCGACTCGACGATCTCGCCCACGGTCGCCTCGAAGGAATCCGCGAGCTGAATCATCTCCGCCTTGCGGCCCGCCGCCTGAACCTTTTCGGTTTCAGCCTGTTCCGTGCGCAATCGCGCCGTTTCAATCATGCTGTTCTTGAAAACCTGAACCGAGTTCGCCATCTCGCCGATCTCGTCGCCGCGGCCGATCCCCGGGATATTCACCCGGGTATCGCCCTTTGACAGATTTGTCATGGCACGAACCATCGCGGTCAGCGCGGTCGAAATTGAGCGCCCGATGGCGAACGACAGAACCCCCATCGCGACAAAGGAGAGCGCGACAGCAATCAGCATCCACGTTTTGACGTTATCGCGGCTTCTCGCTTCTGCAGCTTCGGCCTCCGCGTACAGCTTTTGGACAGCCTGGCCGATCTCCACCATCAGTGGTTCGAAGCCGCGAAAAGTCTTCATCATGCTGACATCGTATCCGGCGACCTGTCGCGCTGTTTCGGCCCAGGCCAGAACTTCACTTTGATACTTCTCCAGCTTCGCGGTGATCTCCGCTGGAGAAGGGCCAGGGAGAGAAAGGGCTGTCAGCGTGTTGGAGAAGTCAGCAACAGCCTTCTTGAAATCGTCGATATATTTCTGGTCGCGCCGCAGCATGAAGTCCTTCTCGTGCCGGCGCATGGTTGAGAATCCGTTGGTCAGGCGTGCATCGTCGATTTGCTTGAGCTTGGATTCCACTTCGTGCGCTGCAGATCGCAATGAACCGCTCAGACCAAGCGTCTCGTTCAGCCCTAGCCTGGTCTCGGCGCTGACCAGCCCGGCGAAATCGGCAGCATAGGACTTGAAGCTTTCGTGCGCCGCTTTCGTCTTCTCCGCAAGCGCGCCAAGGCCTTGCGCCGTCATCATCGCGAACTGCTTGTCGAAATCGCGGTTGATCACTCCGACGAGCTCAGCGTGGGTTTTCGCGTAAGACTCGTTATGGCGCGTCTGAAAGTTCTTTTCTGCGCGGCGCGCTTCGAGCATTTCAATCGAAAGCTGCTTGTTGAGATCGAAAATGGCGCGGGCGCTTGTCGCGGATGCGCGCGAGGCCTCCTGTGACAGGTTACCGGCCTGATAGATCCCGCCAACGACGAGAAGCGCGACAAGTCCAGTGACACCAATGGCCATGATCTTGTGCGTGAGGCGAACTGAAAAGCCGCTCATTGGAAGTTCCCCGGAAAGACTGGACGAAAAGGAAGTGCGGCGCTGCTCGGGCGGACAGTCGCTCATTTTATGGGCAGAGCTTACGAGGAAGATGCCAAGGGTTTGTTAACGCAGCCCGGTAGAACTACGAGTGATCGCCAAAACGTAAGTGAAATTTAAGACTTCTCCCGGAATGCAGCTACCGTGACGTGCACGCTCCGGGCGCGCTCATCTCAGGCTGAAGTCGCTTGACGCGACAAGAGCAAAAGGCAAGCGGTCCGCCGGCGACGCCCTAGACAGCCGCCTTCCAACGCATCAAGCGGCGCTCGATCGCCTCCAGCACGGCATTGAAGGAGAGCCCAATGACCGTGATTCCGAGGATGCCAAAATACATCTGCGGGATCAGGAAACTGTACTGGCTGTAGATGATGAGATAGCCGAGGCCGGCCTTGGCGCCGACCATTTCGGAGGCGACCAGCACCAGCATGGCCGACGCGCTTGCGAGGCGGATTCCGACGAAGATCGTGGGCAGCGCGGCCGGCAGGATCACCTTGCGGAAGAGCTGCTGCGAGTTCGCGCCCATGGTCCGCGCCGACTTGACCAGGAGCGGGTCGACCTGCTTGACGGCCGCGATGGTGTTGAGCAGCAGGGGCCAGGCGCAGCTATAGATCACCATCGTGATCTTTGAGAACTCGCCGATCCCGAGCAGCAGGATGAACACAGGTAACAGCGCGAGCGGCGCGGTATTGCGACAGACCTCGATGAACTGATTGAGGAGATCGCCGAGCCGGGCGTACCAGCCGACCGCAAGGCCGAGCGGAACGATGACCACGAGCGAGATCAAAAAGCCGCTCAGCGCGCGCAGGA
>NZ_JAFAVV010000161.1 GCF_019242285.1 Bradyrhizobium sp. | reverse complement strand
GACGGCGGCCGTTCGGTCAGGAACAGATTTTATGCAGCGGCCTTCTGCGTGTGCGCACGCTTCCAGCTCCAGGGCAGGAGCTCATCGATATGCTTGGCCGGGTGATCCTGCAGGCGAGCGAGGACGTCGGCGAGCCAGGCCTGCGGGTCGACATCATTGAGCTTGGCGGTCGCGATCAGCGTGTAGATGGCAGCGGCGCGGCGCCCGCCCTCGTCTGAGCCGGCGAAGGTCCAGTTCTTGCGGCCCATGGCGACAGCACGAATCTCGCGCTCGGCGGCGTTGTTGGACATGCACAGCCGACCATCGTCGAGGAAGCGGGTGAGAGCGACCCAGCGCGTGAGGCTGTAGGCGATCGCCTTGGCGGTTTCGCTCTTGCCGGAGAGCTTGGCGCGTTGCTCGCGCAGCCAGCTCTCCAATGCGCCCACGAGCGGGCGGCTACGGGCGTTGCGCTCGGCAGCACGTTGCTGCGGCGTCAGGCCGTTGATCTCGCGCTCGATGGCGAACAGGGCATCGATGCGCGCGACCGCCTCGATGGCGATGGGCGCTTTGCTGATGCGGGCGAGGTCGAAGAACTTGCGCCGCGCATGCGCCCAGCAGGCCGCCCCGATGATCGGTCCTTGCGGACGACGGGCATCGTAGAGCCGGTTGAAGCCCGCATAGGCGTCGGCCTGGATCAGCCCCGCATAGTCAGCCAGATGCTGCTCCGGATGCTCGCCGCCGCGATCGGGAGAGTAGAAGAAGGTCGCGGCGGGCGGATCAGGCCCGCCAAACGGCCGGTCGTCGCGCATATAAGTCCATAGGCGCCCGGTGCGGGTCTTGCCTTTGGCGAGAACCGGCACGGTGGTGTCGTCGGCATGGATGCGCTCGGCCGCGAACACATAGGCGCGGATCACCAGGACGAGCGGCATCAACGTCGCAGCCGCAGCGCCGACCCAATCGGCGAGCGTCGAGACGTCGAGCTCGATGCCCTCGCGGGCATAGACGGTGCTCTGGCGGTTGAGCGGCAGATGCAGGCCGTACTTGGCGAACAGGATATGCGCCAGAAGTGAAGGTCCGGCGCGTCCTCTGGCAATCGGATGCGAGGGCGCCGGCGGCTGAGTGATCGCCTCGCAGGAGCGGCAGGAGAGCTTCTCGCGCACGTGCTGGATCACCTTCCACTGGCGCGGAATCAGCTCCAACATCTCGGTCACGTCCTCGCCGAGCTTGTGCAGGATGCCGCCGCAGCAGGGGCACACGGCGGGTGACGGGTAGACGATGCGCTCGCGCGGCAGATGCGCCGGCAGCGGCCGGCGCGCTGGCTTGCGCCGCTCGAACGTCGCGACCGTGATGTTCGCGCGTGCGGCCGCGCTCGATGCCAGCTGTGCCGCCGCTTCGGCCTGCGCGGCATTCTCTTCCAGGTCGGCAAGCTGCAACTCGAGTTGCTCGAGCACCGCACTGCGTTCCGAGGATTGACCGAACCGCTCGTGCCGGAGCTTGGCGATCGTGAACTTCATCTGCTCGATCAGCACCGCACGATGACGTGCTTCCGCCTCGGCATTCTGCGCCTTGGCTTGCGCAACCATCAGCGCCTCGCGCTGCGCAAGGATCATCGCGTGCGCGGCGGCAAGATCGGTCGGAAGCGAATCAGGGATGGGCGGCACGAACCAAGTGCAGCACAGCGCGCGGCGTTTGCGAGCCTGAATCGTGCGCTGATTCACAATGTCGCACGGCCGCAACGAGATCTCTCAGCCCGCCGCGGTCGGACGCCATGTGTGCTGCGGCATTCGCCAGTCGATCCCTTCCAGCAAATATCCCAGCTGCGCGGGTGTGATCGTCACTGTCCCGTCCGCCGGAGATGGCCAGATGAAGCGCCCGCGCTCCAGCCGCTTGGCGAACAGGCACATGCCCTGGCCGTCATGCCAAAGAACCTTGATCAGGGAGCCGCGCCGGCCGCGGAACACGAACAGATGGCCCTGGTGCGGATCGCGCCGAAGCTTCTCCTGCACCAGCAGCGCCAGCCCGTCGAAGCCTTTGCGCATGTCAGTATGGCCGGTCGCCAGCCACACCCGCGCGCCGGCGGGAAGTGCAATCATCGCCGCTCGACGGCGCTGATGACCCGCACGAGCGCGTCCCTGTCGACGTTCCGATCGACGATCACGCGAACGCCGCCCGCCAGCACGATCTCGATCCGGCCGAGAGCCCCATCCGGCTCGCTCGCCTCACGCGCGACGACCACCCGGGCGAACGCGGTCGTCTCGTTATCCGCTTGCAGACGTCCTTCTCGGGCGAGACGCCGCCACCAAAACAAATGGCTTGGAGATATCCCATAGCGTCGGGCCGTCGCCGACACCGCCCGTGGCGCGCCCGCGCTCTCCGCGACGATCCGCTGCTTCTCTGCCAACGTCCAACGGCGACGCGCTCCGGTCTGGACCACCTCCAGCCGAGACACCTTCGACATAGCCGTACGATCAGTCATACGACTATGTCTTCGCCGCTCCCTACATCAACGCAAGGCGGCCGCCGCCGGATGCGTACGCTCGATCGGATTGGTCGAATGCAGCTTGGGCCGATGCGCGGCTGGGAAGCTCATGTAGGCGAGCACGTCGGTCTCTGCCTCGTCGAGCAAGGCGGCGAGCTTCGGGACCTTGGGGCGGAGCTGGTCGGCAACGCGACGCCATTGCGCCCTCGCGGCTTCGGCATCGTCCTGGGCGAATGCGGTGGCGATGAAGGCGGAGACGACGCGCCGCCCGCTCTTTCCGGCATGCGCCAGGGCATTGCGCATGAAGTGCACGCGGCAACGCTGCCAAGTGGCGTTGAGCACCTTGGCCACGGTGGCCTTGATGCCCTCGTGGGCGTCGGAGACGACCAGCTTGACGCCACGTAGGCCGCGCCGCGCGAGTTTGCGCAGGAACGCGGTCCAAAACGTCTCGGCCTCGGACGGGCCGATGTCCATGCCGAGCACCTCGCGCCGGCCGTCGCTGTTGACCCCGACCGCCACGATGACCGCCACCGAGACGATCCGGCCGGCGGCTCTCGCTTTCACGTAGGTG
>NZ_JAFAVV010000111.1 GCF_019242285.1 Bradyrhizobium sp. | reverse complement strand
GCTTCCTCGCCGGCCGGCCGGAGGACATCATCGAGGCCCTGAAGACCGTCGAAAAGCGCTACCCCGGCCTCGACCGCGTCATTTGCGCAACCCCCCTCGGCACCCCCCTCGACGTGCAGCTCGAAGACCTCGACCGATTCGCGAAGGAGGTGATCCCGGCCTTCCGCGACACCCGCACCGCCGCCGCCGCGCAGTAGACCTTCTGGATCAGCTGCGGGACGCCCGTCCGGCGGTTCGCCAGCGCCGCCTGCGGGTCGTATCACATTCGGCCGGTGCATTCGGCCAAAGACTCGTTAGCGACAGACGGGGCGCCAACCTGTTCCGCGCAGCAGCATCACCGGCGTGTCGCCGTGGCGAAATCCGTGCTTGACGTCAGCTCACCAGTCGCAAAGGCAAGTGCCGCTGCGTTGATCAGCGATTGCGCGTGTGCCCGAGCCACCGCGGCGCGCGCGCTGGCGAGCCCGGTCTGTGCTGAGGTCGCGTCGGTCAACGTACCGACACCGTGCGCATAAGAATCGCTGGCGCTGTGGAAGGCGGTCTCGGACGCGTTCTGCAGCGCGATCGCGGCGTCGTATTGCTGCAGTCCCGTATCGACCTGGTCGTAAGCGAGCGCCACCTCGCGCAAAGCCTGGTCGGTGCGCTCTTTTAGTGCGGCTGCTGCCTCTTCGCGCCTCGACTGGGCAAGGGCCAATTTGTTCTGCAGCAATCCGCCTTCGTAGAGCGGCCACTCGAACTTCAGCAACGCGGCGCCCTGCGGCTTTTCGATCGGGAAATAGGCGGAATTATTCACGTTTAGGCGGCCGATATTGCCCTGCACGTTGGTGCTCAGTGAAACCTTCGGAAACAGGGCGGAGCGTGCGGCGGCGATTTCCGCATCGGTCGCGCGCAGCTTCGCGACCTGGGCAAGCAGGTCGGGCCGCTGGCGCAGGGCATCGCTGAGCACGTTTTCCACCGCACGCGCCGTGCGCGGCGGCAGCGGCCGCTCGGAGGCGCCCGCCACGCGCAGCTTTGTGGTCGGCGGCAGGTCCATTGCCGCGAGCAGGGTGTACATCGCGTCGTGTTGAGCGGTTTCAGCCTGCGCGAGATCGTACTGCGCCTGGGCTGTCCCGCGGCGGGCGAGCTGCACGTCAACGATTGTATCGAGGCCGCGGCCGAACAGAGCCTCGGCGGATTGCTGCACCACCTTCGCATCGGCCAAGGCTTGCCGGGCCGCGCGCAATGCAGCGTCGGCGCCGTCCAGCGTGAAGTATGCACGGGCGACGTTGAAGATCAGTTGCTGATGCGCCGCCGTGAACGCGACGTTTCCGGCGATCGAAATCTGCCCCGCCGCCTCGACCGCGGCCGCGCGGCCGCCGAAATCGAGCAGCAGATAGTTTACCGCGAGCTGCGGGATGAACTCCTGAGCGTTGTAGATGATAAATCCCTGGGGGACGAGGTTGCTGGGGAACGGCGTCGCGAAGTGCTCCCAGCCGGCGACCGCGCTCGCCGTCAGCGCCGGAAGATAAGCGGCGCGCGCGATGCCGACAGTGATCGCCGCCTGCCGGGCCTGCTCCCAGGCGACGCGCGTCGCCGGATTGCGGCGCTGCGCAATATCGATCAGCTCGACGAGCGAATACGCATGGTTGGGGTCGATGTCGGCCGGCGACGGCAACTCCACTGCCGTGTTGTCCGGCACCGCGAACCGACGGGCCCCGGCGGCGGCGGCTGCCGGGGCTCCAGGGGCTTCTTTGGACGGCTCGAATTGCCACGGGGTGTCGGGCGACGCCGGTGCCAAGTCGCGCGTGTCGTTGCAAGCGCCAAGCAGGGCGCATCCGGCCAGGGCAACGCCTCGAAACCTAGCCGGCGGCATGCAATGCGTCCCCGACCGACGGTGCGATCGCCGGCGACGGTTGCGGACCAACCTCGTCGAGAATGTTGCGAATGTCCTGGTGCAGCAGGCCGTACCATGTCGCGAGAGCCGTGAGCTGATCACCCGAACCGGATAAAATGGGTGGTTCCGGCAGGTCGTCTACCACCTCGCCAGCTCCCTCGCCGCTGCGCACCCACGACGCTGCTTTCCGGAACCATCCCGCGAGCGCCTGCTGATGCGCGCGAATCGCGTCCTGCGGTGGCTGGGGAAGGTCGCGCCAGGCCAGATCGGCACGCAAGTCAAGAAGCACCGAGATAGGAATGAACAGCCGACCGACTTCCGCGACCACAGCCGCGTCGATCGGCCGCCTCACGGCGGCGCGCCGCACCTCGCTCGTCTCGAACGGGTCGTTGACCAGGACCGCGCGTGCCTGCGCGATCGCCTGCCCGAACGCCACGCCGGCCGCGGATCGAGCGGAAGGCGAAATCTCGCCATCGACACCCAAACCCACCAGCACCGCCAGTTGCTCTAATGCCCTGGCGAGGTGCGTGCGCACAACGTTGCCCACGCTGACCGGCCACATCGTCATGAAAATCACGGAAATCACGATATTGCCGAACAGGATGCCGATGGTGCGGTCCCTCGCCGTATACATGGAGATCGTCGGGCCGTAGCCCTGCAGCACGACAAGATAGAAGGCGAGCCCGATTTGCCAGCCGGCATAGGAGATACGCTCGCTGCTGTAGCCAACCCAGGCCGCGAGCAAGGTTATTGGTGCAAGCAGCAGGAACAGGTCGCCGAGATCGGTCATTCGCGGCATCAGCAGCAGTATCGCGCCGAGGCCGAGCCCGGCGCCAATCAGGCAACCGACAAAGCGCAATGTCGCTTTGTGCAGTGTGTCGCCGACGGTACCAAGCGCGACGAAAAAAGCGGTAATTACACACGTGTGGATGCCCGGCCAGTTGGTCATGTCCATAACGAAGTAGCAGGTCATTACCGCTAGCGTTACCTTGAGAGCAAAGC
>NZ_JAFAVV010000055.1 GCF_019242285.1 Bradyrhizobium sp. | reverse complement strand
TCGTGCCGACCTACGAATCCACCGTCACCTCGCAGCTCTGGCGCGACGGCGCCGTGATGCTCGGCAAGCTCAACAACGACGAATTCGCGATGGGCTCGTCGAACGAGACGTCCTGCTTCGGGCCGGTCGCCAACCCCTGGCGCCGGCGGGGCGCCAACACCACGCTGGTGCCGGGCGGCTCGTCCGGCGGCTCGGCCTCGGCGGTGGCGGCGCTGCTCTGCATGGGCGCGACAGCGACCGATACCGGCGGCTCGATCCGGCAGCCTGCGGCGTTCACCGCGACCGTCGGCGTCAAGCCGACCTATGGCCGCTGCTCGCGCTGGGGCATCGTCGCCTTTGCCTCCTCGCTCGACCAGGCCGGCCCGATCGGGCGCACGGTGCGCGATGCCGCGATCCTGCTGCGCTCGATGGCGGGCCATGACCCGAAGGACACCACCTCGGTCGACCACGAGGTGCCGGACTATGAGGCCGCGCTCGGCAGGTCCGTGAAGGGCATGAAGATCGGCATCCCCAGGGAATATCGCCTCGACGGCATGCCGGCCGAGATCGAGAAGCTCTGGCGCGAGGGCGCGGCGTGGCTGAAGGCGGCCGGCGCCGAGCTGGTCGAGGTATCGCTGCCGCACACCAAATACGCGCTGCCGGCCTATTACATCGTGGCGCCGGCGGAGGCCTGCTCCAACCTCGCCCGCTACGACGGCGTCCGCTACGGCCTGCGCCAGGACGGCCGCAACATCATCGAGATGTACGAGAGCACCCGCGCCGCCGGCTTCGGCGCCGAGGTGCGCCGGCGCGTCATGATCGGCACCTATGTGCTCTCCGCCGGCTATTACGATGCCTACTATCTGCGCGCGCAGAAGGTGCGGACGCTGATCAAGAAGGATTTCGAGGACTGTTTTGCCAAGGGCGTGCACGCGCTTCTGACGCCGGCGACGCCGTCGGCCGCGTTCGGCATCGGCGAGAAGGGCAGCGACCCGATCGAGATGTATCTGAACGACATCTTCACGGTGACCGTGAACATGGCGGGGCTGCCCGGGATTGCGGTTCCCGCCGGCAAGGACGCGCAGGGCCTGCCGCTCGGGCTGCAACTGATCGGCCGTCCCTTCGACGAGGAGACGCTGTTCTCGCTGGGCGAGATCGTTGAGCAGGCTGCGGGGCGTTTCACTCCGGAAAAATGGTGGTGAGCATGGCTGATTTCCGCGCGAGCCTTGCGGGCACGGCGCCCGCGTCCGATCTGAACCCGCCACTTTCAGCGCTGTGGTGGGCGGCCAAGGGCGACTGGGAGAAGGCGCACACGATCGTCCAGGATGACGACAGCGCAGAGGCCGCCTGGGTGCACGCCTATCTGCACCGGGTCGAGGGCGACCTCGGCAATGCCGGCTACTGGTACCGGCGGGCGAACCAGCCGGCTGCATCGGATTCACTCGAAGCTGAATGGGGGCGGATCGTCTCCGCGCTGCTCCTATGACGCAGGAGCGCGCGCAGCCGCTCCGCGCTATCTCAGCTTTCCCCTCGGGAACAGATACTCATGCACATGCGGACAGACGTTGCCGCCGCACTTCTCTCCCTTGATGATCGGGTCGAGCTGCGCCAGCAGTGACTTGGCGTTGAACACCTTGGGCGGCGCCGACTCGACCGGTGGCGGAAGGAAATGAACGTCGCCCTCGATCCCCGGCTTTGGCACCGCCGGCGCATTGTAGAACACCATAACGGCCGCCATTCGGACCGGTTCGGCAGGCCGGCCGGCGAAGCCCGTCTGATCGCGCCAGGCCGCGAAGTCCGCGGCTTCGGCGTCGGTGACGGGGATATGGCTCCGCGGCGATGCCGCCGCCATGTCGAGCGGAAGCGTGACGGGTGCCTCGCGCGGCCGATGCATCACGAACTGCATATCGGAGAGGATTTCGAAGCCCGCATAGCCCTTCTCGAGCGCGAGCTCAGCGCAGCGATTGAGCCAGTAGACCTGCACGCTCTCCTTGGTGGTGAAGCCGTTGCCCTGAAAACTGACGCGATAGACGTCGGGCCTCAGTTCCTTGGCGTCGAGGCCGCCAAGCACGCCAAACTGCTGATACGGTGTCGCGCACGCACTCAGCGTGACGGCCGCAGTCGCCACCAACAACCAACGATACATTCCCATGCCCCCCTACGGAGGGAATTTTTACGGTATAGTTCGCGGCAGCGTCAATGCTCGGTCAAATTGAGCCGCGGTCGGGTCATCGCATTGATCCCCCCAGCGGCTTGACTGCCACAGTCCGTTGCGCGAAGCCCGACCCGTCCCGGAGCTGCATGGTCCGGAAGCCAGCAGGAAACCTAGATCTATGAGCGCCGCCGCCATTCCCCACACGCTGATCAAGGGCACAACCGGCGACTGGGAAGTCGTCATCGGCATGGAGGTCCACGCCCAGGTCACCTCCAAGTCAAAGCTGTTCTCCGGCGCCTCGACCGCCTTCGGCGGCGAGCCCAACAGCCATGTGTCGCTGGTGGACGCGGCGATGCCGGGCATGCTGCCGGTCATCAACGAGGAATGCGTCAGGCAGGCGGTGCGCACCGGGCTTGGCCTCAACGCGCAGATCAATCTGCGCTCGGTGTTCGACCGCAAGAACTATTTCTATCCCGACCTGCCGCAGGGCTACCAGATCAGCCAGTACAAGCAGCCGATCGTGGGCGAGGGCGAGGTCACCGTCGAGCTCGACGGGGGTAGGACCGCCACCATCGGCATCGAGCGCCTGCATCTCGAGCAGGACGCCGGCAAGTTGTTGCACGACCAGTCGCCGACGATGTCGTTCGTCGACCTCAACCGCTCCGGCGTCGCGCTGATGGAGATCGTCTCCAAGCCCGACATTCGCGATGCCGAGCAGGCCAAGGCCTACGTGACAAAACTGCGCGCGATCCTGCGCTACCTCGGCACCTGCGACGGCGACATGGAGAAGGGTAGCCTGCGCGCCGACGTCAACGTCTCGGTGCGCCGGCCGGGCGCCGCTCTCGGCACCCGCTGCGAGATCAAGAACATGAACTCGATCAACTTCATCGGCCAGGCGATCGAGTACGAGGCGCGCCGCCAGATCGAGATCATCGAGGACGGCGGCTCGATCGAGCAGGAGACGCGGCTGTTCGATCCGCACAAGGGTGAGACGCGCTCGATGCGCTCCAAGGAGGAGGCGCACGACTATCGCTATTTCCCCGATCCCGATCTCTTGCCGCTCGCGTTCTCCCAAAGCTTCGTCGACGGGCTGAAGGCGAGCCTGCCGGAAATGCCCGATCAGAAAAAAGCCCGTTTCGTGGCGGAGCTTTCATTGTCGCCCTACGACGCGGGCGTGTTGGTGGCCGAGCGCGAGAGCGCCGAATTCTACGAGGCGGTGCTGGCGAAGCTCGCGAACGCCGGGCGCGACGCCAAGGCCGCCGCCAACTGGGTGATCAACGAGCTGTTCGGCCGGCTCAACAAGGAAGGCCACGACATCTCGGCCTCGCCGGTGTCGGCGGCGCAGCTCGCCGCGATCATCGATCTGATCGGCGAGGGCACGATCTCGGGCAAGATCGCCAAGGATCTGTTCGAGGTCGTCTGGCAGGAGGGTGGCGACCCGCGCGCGCTGGTCGAGGCGCGCGGCATGAAGCAGGTCACCGACATCTCGGCGATCGAGAAGGTCGTCGACGACATCGTCGCGGCCAATCCCGACAAGGTCGCGCAGGCCAAGGCGAAGCCGCAAGCGCTCGGCTGGTTCGTGGGCCAGGTGATGAAATCGTCGGGCGGCAAGGCCAATCCACAGGCGGTCAACGACCTGCTGAAGGCGAAGCTCGGCCTCTGAGCGGATGCAGCGAGCCACCTTTCGAGCGCGTGAGGCGACGCTCGCGTCCATGTCGACCGCCCCTCACGTGCGAGGCCGCCCGGCGAATCGGTTTCGCGATTCGGCTCGAGAGGCGCTTTTGGCGGCCGAAGGCGAGCGCCAAGCGCGTTAAGCATGAAAATTTTTTCGTTGCCAAAAATCGCGACTCAGGGGCGCTGCGACGCTCCTCGTCCAGACGACGACGTGAGTCGAACCCAGTGCGCGTCGATCGAAGGTCTCTCGCATCGATTCAAGAAATGCCTGCGGCACAGGCGTTTCTTGTAAATCGGATCGCTCTCTCGCGCGCTCTTCGCGATCGCTGCTGCGCTCCTTCTTCGACACATCGGCAAATCAACGCGCGCCTTGCGTCGCGTGCTCTCGCTTTGCCGTGTCAACACTTCTTTAAGTGGGA
>NZ_JAFAVV010000482.1 GCF_019242285.1 Bradyrhizobium sp. | reverse complement strand
GCAATCGCTACGATCTCTCCAGCCTGCAGATCGTGTTTCACATGGCAGCCCCCATGCCCCCTTGGCTGAAGGAAAAATGGATCGAATGGCTGGGGCCCGAGCGGATCTGGGAGCTCTATGGCGGCACCGAAGCACAGGGCGCGTGTATCATCTCGGGGGTCGAGTGGCTCGAACATCGCGGCTCGGTCGGCAAGATCGGCGAGACCGCGCGGCTGCGCATCATCGGCGAGGACGGCAACGACGTCGCGCCCGGCGAGACCGGTGAGATCTATTTCCTGCCCAATGACGGCCCCGGCACCACCTATCATTATCTCGGCGCCGAGCCGAAGCGGCGGGAGGACGGCTGGGAGTCGCTCGGCGATATCGGGCGGCTCGACGCCGACGGCTATCTCTATCTCGGGGACCGTCTCGCCGACATGATCCTGCGCGGCGGCGCCAACATCTACCCGGCCGAGGTCGAGGCCGCCGTCAGCGCGCATCCCAAGGTGCGCTCCTGCGTGGTGGTCGGCCTGCCCGATCCGGAGTTCGGGCAGCGCGTGCATGCGATCCTCGAGCTTGCCGACCGCGATGAGGCGCAGGCGATCGCCGACGGCATGGGCGATTTCCTCGCCGACCGGCTCAGCCGCTACAAGCATCCGGAAAGTTTTGAGGTCGTCGCCGTCGGCCTGCGCGACGATTCCGGCAAGGTCCGCCGCACGCTGCTGCGCGACGAACGCGCCGCCTGGCTAGGAGAGAACCGCGCGTTCCGGATTGTGCCACGAGCCGGGACGCGCTGACCAGGGCAGCGGCCGGCCAAACCGGGATATGTCGATCGGACTGACCTCGCCGTCGAGCCAGTCCTGCTCGCGCGCGAGCGACCTCCACGCCGCTTCCATGCGCCTGAAACGGTCCTTCATGCCCCTGTCCGTGCTTCGCTTGGCGAGCTTCGCGCAAGTGACTGCATTGTCCAACAGATGCTGCGACTGCTTCATGGCAAGGCCTCCTGTTCAAGAAAAGCTAGGTCACGCCATGCGGCCATTCAACGAAACTTCCGTGACCATTTGGCCATAGTGATGAATGGCTGTTCATCGCGCCGGTCGTGGCTCAACCGTTGCGATCCGACCTACCGTCGCGCTAGATTCGGCGGGATAAAATCTCGGGGAGAAACATGGGCCGGAAGATCGCGATCGTGGGAGCAGGTGCCGTCGGCGGGTATGCCGGTGCGCACATGGTGCAGGCGGGCGAGGACGTCACCTTCATCGATCCATGGCCCGAGCATGTCCAGCACATGCGGCAGCATGGCCTGCGCGTCACCCATGCCCGGGACGTGCCGGAATTTTCGGTTCCGGTGCGGGCCCTGCACGTCACCGACGTGCAGCAACTGGCCAAGGAGAAGCCGATCGACATCGCCTTCGTCTGCATGAAGTCGTACGACACGGCCTGGGCGACCATGATGATCCGGCAATATCTGGCGCCGGACGGCTACGTGGTGTCGCTGCAGAACTGCATGAACGAGGAAACCGTGGCCGGCATCGTCGGCTGGGGCAAGACGCTCGGCTGCATCGCGAGCAGCATCACCGTGAACCTGCCCGCGCCCGGCCACATCCACCGCGGCGCCGGCAAGGGCGGCGCCGCGCACACCGTGTTCCGCACCGGCGAGGTGCACGGCCGGATCACGGAGCGCGCCAAGGAAATCTGCCGGCTGGTCGGCACCGCCGACAGCGCGACGGTGACGAGCAATCTCTGGGGCGAGCGCTGGTCGAAGCTGGTTGCCAACGTCATGGGCAACGGGCTCTCGGCCTGCACCGGCCTGACCGGCGGCCAGATGCTGGAGAGCGAGCCGATCCGCCGCTTCTCCACCCGCCTCGGCAGCGAGGCGATCCGGGTCGGACAGGCACACGGCTATCAGCTGGAGGAAATCCTGCACCTGCCGCCGGAGACGATCGCGCGCGCCGGCGAGGGTGACGAGGCCGCGATGCGCGCCTGCGACGAGCGCCGCTTCGCCGACGGCAAGCGCGTCTCCTCCGAGCAGCGTCCCTCCATGGGGCAGGACATGCAGAAGGGGCGGCGCACCGAGATCGAGTTCATGAACGGCCTGGTGGTGCGCGAAGGCGAGAAGATCGGCCTCTCCTGCCGCGCCAACGCGGCGCTGACCGACATCGTGCTCCGCGTCGAGCGCGGCGAGCTGAAGCCGGATCCGCGGCACATCACCGAGCTGCGGCTGAACTGACCTTCGCGCGCGATCGCACGCACCGTTCGGCTAACGCTCGGAGTCGGCCGTAGCCGAAGCCGCAGGTGACATTCGGAGGCAGAGCCATGAGACCTCATGCCACCGCAACCGGCCTTGCCACTGCTCTGGGAATCCTCCTCTCCCTGACGGCCTGCCCTGCCCTTGCCGCTCCCACAGGCGAGCAGCCGATCGCACCTGCGGCCACGCAATCTGACGCC
>NZ_JAFAVV010000095.1 GCF_019242285.1 Bradyrhizobium sp. | reverse complement strand
TGACATGGATCGCGACGGATGCAGAGCGAGGATCGAGTGGCGAGAAAAACTGTAAAGCGGAGATCGGGATCGTCCGATGCCGACAAGCCAGCAAAGCCCGGCGGTCTTCGGGAACGCCTCACCAATTCGACGGAAACCGCCGACGAGCACCTTGCACGCATCGATGCCGCGCTTGCTCATTTGAAAACCGAGACAAGTTCGTCAGGCAGAGCGTCGCTGCAATTTCTTCTGCAGTTTCCCAACGAAGCCATGCGCGAGAGGATCACATTTCTCGCGAAGGCGAACGGCAGGTCGGTGAACGCCGAGATCATTGACAGGCTTCAACGGTCTATCACCGATACGATGCCGGTCAATGACGCCATCGCCGAGCTTTATGACCGGGTTCAGAAGCTGGAAGGCGCCGTCAAGGAGCACGGTGACCGGCTAAACATCCGCGACAACAGATAGATTGGCGATCAACACTCTCCGCGCCACGACGCGCCGGAGCAAACCGCTTCTCGGCGCGGCGTCGTCGGCTAACGACTGCTCTCGCAGCCATGCATCGACTTGCGCTGGACCAGGTCCCAACGGTTGCCACAGAAATCCTCGAAAACCGCGACGACACTATAGGCCTCGTGCCGCGGCGCCTCAACGAACCGCACGCCGGCCGCGATCATGCGCGCATGGTCGCGGTCGAAATCATCCGTCTCCAGGAACAGGAAGACCCGTCCTCCGGTCTGGTCACCAATCCGCGCCACTTGGGCCGGACCGTCAGCCCGCGCCAATAGCAGGCCGGAGCCGGTACCGCCCGCCGGGCGCACGACCACCCAACGCTTGCCGCCGCCGAGCGGCGTATCCTCACAGAGTTCGAAATCCAGGGCGCCGGTGAAGAATGCGATCGCCTCGTCATAGTCCGCGACTACGAGGCTGACGAGGGAAAGATACTGATTCATGACTCATACCGGGCCGAATGCGACAGCTGGCCGTCAAATCGTGGACGTCGTAACTCTAAGAAGAGGAGCGCGTGCCAGGTGGCCGTATCATAGCGCCACCGCGAAGCAATGGTACCCATCCTCAGCGGCCGCCGTGCGTCACGTCGCTGCACAACGGGACACAAGACCCGCCGTTTGCGCCGGGCGCGGCGACCAAGGCCATACTCTTGTCCGTGCAAGATGGAGCTGGTAAAGTTCCCGATCTTCAAGTTGATCAGGAGGGGGAAGCTGGTGCTCCACCATCGCTTCCATGATCGAACCCGCGGACCTGTTTCCGCCCCGCGCTTCATTTCGCGGGGCTGACCGGGAAACGCATCGCCGTCTCATCGTCAGCCTTTCCAGCGCGTTTTTGCGCCGTCCTGACCTGATGAGATTGCAATGTCCCTGATCGCCGTCAAAGACCTTTCGCTGACTCGTCGTGAGTCCTTGTTCGCTGGACTGAGCTTCTCGATCGCCAAGGGCGATCGCCTTGGCCTCGTTGCTGCCAACGGACGTGGCAAGTCTTCACTGCTGCGTGTCATGGCAAACGAGGAAGACGTAACAGCGGGCACCATCACCCGCGCACGGGGCCTGATCGTCGGGTCGGCGCCGCAGGATCTGCCGGAACGGCTCCTGTCCTTGAGCTTCCATGACGCCGTGCACGACGCTCTCACCTCCGAGGTCGCTGAGGCCGAAAGCTGGCGGGTCGATATCCTGCTCGACGATCTCGCCGTGGACGAGGCCATACGGGAGCGCGCCGTTCACAGCCTGTCCGGCGGTTGGCAACGGACAGTGCTGCTGGCGAGAGCCTCGGTGGTCGAGCCCGATCTGCTCTTGCTGGACGAGCCGACCAACCATCTCGACATCGGCCGGATCGGCGTTCTGGAGAGGTTTCTTGCCGCATTGCGGCGCGACTGCGCCGTCGTTGTCGCGAGCCATGACCGCGCCTTTCTCGATGCCGTGACCTACCGCACCCTGTTCCTGCGGCCGGAGGAAAGCGTGGATTTTTCCCTGCCCTATTCACGCGCCCAACAGGCATTGGAAGTTCGCGACGCGGCGCGGAACAGGCAGTTCGAGAATGACATGGGCAAGGTCAGGGCGCTGCGGCAGCAGGCGGCGAAGCTCAAGAACATCGGCATCAATTCCGGGTCCGATCTGCTGGTCGTGAAGACCAAGCAGCTTTCCGAGCGAGCCGACAGACTGGAAGAGCGCGCGCGGCCCGCGCATCAGGAGCGTTCGGCGGGAGCGATCCGTCTGACCAACAGCGGCACCTACGCCAAGGCACTGGTCACATTCGACGAGGCGTCGATCACCGCGCCGGACGGTCGGCTTCTGTTCCGTACCGGGCGGCTCTGGATCGAGAACGGAGATCGCGTCGTCCTGCTCGGAGCCAACGGCACGGGCAAGACGCGGCTGGTCGAAAGGCTGCGGACGGCCGTGGCCGGGTCGGACCCGGATATCCGGGGCGCAGCGAGCCTCAAGCTCGGCCATTCCGATCAGGCGCTGTCCCAGCTCGATCGATTTGCGACGCCCTGGGAAGCCGTCAAGCGGTCGAGCGATCTGACCGATCAGCAGGCGCGCACCCAACTCGCCGGAGCGGGAATCGCGATCGATACTCAGGCCGCACCTGTCGCGCGACTTTCGGGAGGACAGCGAGCACGGCTTGCGCTGCTGCTGCTGCGGCTCGCGCGGCCCAATTTCTACCTGCTGGACGAGCCGACTAACCATCTCGATATCGAGGGCCAGGATATGCTGGAGAGCGAGTTGATCGAACACGGCGCAGCCTGCCTCCTGGTCAGCCACGACCGCGCCTTTGTGCGGGCGGTGGCAACACGGATCTGGGTAATCACGGGCAAGCGGCTTGTCGAGGTTGACGACCCGCAGCCGATCTTCGACAAGCTGATGTCCGACTGAAACGTTGGCCTCGGCCTGCGCGGCCGGCCGGTTGCGGAAGGTTGAGCTGCTGCAAACTGCGGGTCGATGACGATCAGGAGGTGCTGTCAGGCCGAAAACTCTCGAGCCTGTAAATAAGATGAGGCGGCCTCATCGATGCGCCATCAATGTTGGCCCGAAAAATGGAATCCCGGTGACCAGGCCTGGCAAGCTTTGCCCGAACTCGGATTGATCAAAGCTAGTTGTGCTTCGTTCGCTACCAGTTTCTGATATAGCTGCGATCGACCTTCGCACGAAACGCGAGTTCCTCCTGAGTCCAGCCCTTCTCAGTTCGCAGCAGTCGGAGATTTTCGAACGACGATGTGCCGCATGTGGCGGAATTGGACTCTCGACGGCGACTTCATGGTCGTG
>NZ_JAFAVV010000087.1 GCF_019242285.1 Bradyrhizobium sp. | reverse complement strand
CTGGGATCCGCGCAATCAGCGACCGGAGCTCTGGAACCTGTTCAATACCAGGATCCGCCGCGGCGAGACCATGCGCGTCTTCGCACTGTCCAACTGGACCGAGCTCGACGTCTGGGAATACATCATGCGGGAGAAAATCCCGGTCGTGCCGCTCTACTTCGCCGAGCCGCGGCCGGTGGTCCACCGCAACGGGACGCTCGTCATGCTCGACGACGACCGGCTGCCGCTGTTTCCCGACGAGGTGCCGCAGATGCGGACGGTGCGCTTTCGCACGCTCGGCTGCTATCCGCTGACCGGCGCGATCGAATCCACGGCAGCGACGGTGGAGGCCGTTCTCGCGGAGCTCCGTAGCGCAAAATTCTCCGAGCGGCAGGGGCGGCTGATCGACGGCGACGAGGCCGCCTCCATGGAAAAGAAGAAGCGGGACGGATATTTCTGATGCGCGAGGCCGACTTGACCACCGCAAAGGACCTGCTGCGCTTCATCACCTGCGGCTCGGTCGATGACGGCAAATCGACCCTGATCGGGCGCCTCTTGCACGACGGCGGGCTGATCCACGACGATCAACTCGCCGCGCTCGCCGCCGACAGCGCCCGGGCCGGCGCGAAGGACGGTCTCAAGGATTTCGCGCTGCTCGTGGACGGGCTCGAGGCGGAGCGCGAGCAAGGCATCACCATCGACGTCGCCCATCGGTTGTTCGCGACCGGCCGTCGCGCCTTCATCGTCGCCGATACGCCCGGCCACGAGCAATACACCCGCAACATGGCCACCGGCGCCTCGAACGCGGAGCTCGCCGTCATCCTCGTCGACGCCCGCAAGGGCGTGCTGGTCCAGACCCGCCGCCATACCTTCATCTGCGCGCTATTGGGCATCCGTCACGTCGTGCTGGCGGTGAACAAGATCGATCTGGTCGGCTACGGCCAGGACGTCTTCGACAGCATCGTCGGCGATTATCTCGCCTTCGCCTCCGCGCTCGGATTCGCCTCGATCGAGCCGATCCCGATGTCCGCCCTGCATGGCGACAATCTGGTCGCGCGCTCGCCGAACACCGGCTGGTATCGCGGTCGCTGCCTGCTCGACTATCTCGAGCGCGTCGACATCGTGTCCGAGACGACGAGCCGGCCTTTCCGCTTTCCGGTGCAATGGGTCAATCGGCCCGATCAGGATTTCCGCGGCTATGCCGGCACCATCGCGTCCGGCGCCATCGCGGTCGGCGACAAGGTCGTCGTGGCCGCCTCGGGCCACCTCTCCCGCATCCAGCGAATCGTGACCCATGACGGCGATCTCGCCCGCGCCGCGGCCGGCGATGCCGTCACCCTCCTGCTCGACGACGAGGTCGACGTCGGGCGCGGCGACATGCTGGCGCGTCCGACCGAACGCCCGGCGCTGGCCGACCAGTTCGCCGCCACGGTGATCTGGATGGACCGCGAGCACCTGGTGCCCGGCCGCTCCTATGTCCTGCGCCTTGCCACCCAAACGGCGTCGGCGAGCGTGACGGCGATCAAGCACCGGATCGACGTCAACACCCGCGACCACATGGCGGCGACCACCCTCGAGCTCAACGAGATCGGCTTCTGCAATTTCTCGACCAATCGGCCGCTCTGCTTCGACGCCTACACGGAGAACCGCCGCACCGGCGCCTTCATCCTGATCGACCGCTACGAGAACCGCACGGTGGGCGCCGGCATGATCGCGTTTCCGCTCCGCCGCGCCAGCAACATCGCCTGGCAGAAGCTCACCCTCGCCAAGCAGGATCGCGCCGGCCTCAAGGCGCAGAAGGCCTGCGTGGTCTGGTTCACGGGATTATCGGGCGCCGGCAAGTCCACCATTGCCAATCTGGTCGAGCAGGAGCTGTTCGCGCGCGGCCGGCACACCATGCTGCTCGACGGCGACAATGTCAGGCACGGCCTCAACCGCGACCTCGGCTTCACCGAGGCCGACCGGGTCGAGAACATCCGGCGGGCCGGCGAGGTCGCCAAACTCATGGTCGATGCCGGGCTGATCGTGCTCTGCTCATTCATCTCGCCATACAGGGCCGAGCGCGAGATGATCCGCGGCCTCGTCGCCAACGACGAGTTCATCGAGGTCCATGTCGACACCCCGATGCAGGAATGCGCGCGGCGCGATCCGAAGGGGCTCTACGCCAAGGCGAGGGAGGGCAAGATCAAGAATTTCACCGGCCTCGACGCGCCCTATGAAATTCCGCAGGCGCCGGAGCTCCGCCTGTCGACCCTAAGCGAGCCGGCGGAGCGCCTCGCTGCGCAGGTGATCAGGTTGCTGACCGACCGCGGGCACCTGTAGCCGGCACCCGCTGCCGGCCTTCCTCAGTTCTCGACGAACGCGCGCCGCAGTTGATCGCTGATCGGCTCGAACAGGTAGCTCATCATCGTCCGGCTGCCGGTCTGCACGTAGACCTCGGCCGGCATGCCGGGAACGAGCTGCTGGCCGCTGATCCGCCGGCGCTCCTCCTCCGGCAGCACCACCCGGATCGTGTAGAACGTCTTGCCGGCCTGCTGCTGATCCTTGCCGACGTCGGCCGACACATAGGTGACGTCGCCGTTGAGCTGCGGCGTCGTGCGCTGGTTGAAGGCGGTCAGGCGCACGAATGCCTTCTGGCCGTTCTTGACGTGATCGATGTCCTTCGGGTCGACCCGCGCCTCGATCTGCAGATCGTCCGAATCCGGGACGATTTCCATGATGGTCTCGCCCGCCTTGATGACGCCTCCGATCGTGTGAACGTCGAGCTGGTTGACGGTGCCGGAGGTCGGCGCCCGGATCTCGATCCGGTCGAGCTGATCGCGTGCCGCGACGCCTTTCTGGGTCAGCTCGGCTTCCTTGGCCTGCGCCTCGTTGAGGTCTTTCACGACCTCGGCGCGGAAATCCTGGTCGATGCGGATGATCTGGAGCTGGGAAGCGTCGATCTTCGACTTGGTCTCGGCGATCGAGGACGTCAGTTGCCCGCGCTCGCCGTCGATGCGCGCCGCGTCGCGCTGCAAGCTGGTCAATCGTGTCAGCGGCACCAGCCGCTTGTCGTACAGGTCCTGCACGCCGGCGAGCTCGCCCTGGATCAGATCGAGCTGTTTGGCATGGGAATCGACTTGCGCGTCGAGCCCGGAAATCTGCTGGGTGAGCTGCCCCATCTGGCTCTGCAGCAGATCCTTCTGGCTCTGTCGCGAGCTCGCCCGCGCCTTGAACAGCGACTCCTCGGACGCCATCAGGCTCTTGGTGTCTTCCGCGCCCGAACGGGACGTGAGCTCGGGCGGAAACGCGATCTGCGCCGCGCCGTCGCGCTCGGCGACGAGCCGCGCAATGCGCGCGCGCGCCTCGTCGAGCTGCTTGGTGATGACCTCGAGGCCGGCCTGCGTCTGGGTCGCGTCGAGCCGCACCAGGAGATCGCCGGCCTCGACCCGCACGCCGTTCTGCGCCTTGATCTCGGCGACGACGCCGCCGGTCGGATGCTGGATCTGCTTGACGTTCGATTGCACCACGAGATTGCCCGGCACGACCACGGCCCCGGCGAGCGGTACGAAGACCAGCCAACCGCCGCCCAACACGGCTGCCACGATCAGGATGCGAAGCCCGGCGCGCAGCTCGCGCTCGAACGACCAGCGGGTCCGCAACACCAGGCCGCCATCGGCCGGCGGCGCAGGCGCGCCGTGATAGGCGACGAATTCGAAGCCGGCGGTGAGCCCGGCGCGGCAGCGCGTGATCAGATTTCCGGCCGGCGCCGCCGGCCGCGCCACGAGCTGCTTCGAGCCGCTCGATTCCTTGGACGGACCCGGCAGGTCCTTGGACGAGCCCGGCAGCGCCGGAGGAGGTCCCTGCAGCAGGATCGACGGCTGTTGCGGTCCACGCCGGGTCTGGATTTGCGGACCCGGCCTCATCAAATCCAGAGGCGTGTCGCCATCCGGAACGGTCGGCGGACTGTTGCGCTTCGCCTGCGGCGGCACCAGCTCGAACGGCGGCGGCTCGCGCCGGGCGGGCGTGGGCCTGACCGGCGGCCTTCTCGACGGCGGCTCTTTCCGCCCCAGCGGCGTCGCTCGCGACGGCTCTGGCTTGTTGATGACGATCGGTTCTTTTCTGCGGGACGGCTTGCCGCCGGCTTCGCCCCTGACCGGCTCGCCGCGTCCCTGCTCTCGCCGAAGCGGCTCGCCCCGGCCTCGTTCCTGCCGCCCCGGCTCCCGCTTGGCGGCGCCGCTTCTCGCATCCTGCTCGATCGGCGCCTTCAGGCCGATCTGCTGGAGCCAGCCGTCGATCGCCTTCCCCATCTTGCTCTTGCGGCGTCGCTTCGGCGAGTTGCCGCGCCGCTGCCTGTCGGACGAGGCGGCGCGCTGACGCCGGCCTTTCGGCTCGCCCTCTTCGTCGAACTCGTGGCGCAGACGCTGCAATTCGAGAATCAGGGCTTCGCCCTGCGGACCGAAATCGCCCATTCCGGATCCGTCATCCAACCGCTCGACCGAATCGTCCAGAGGCGGGATTCGCTCTCGATAGTTCATGGCCTACACGCTTTCTGCGACCGCCGCCCGGCGCGGCGCCTTGATGCCCGGCGTCGGCGCCGATTGAACCGGCTGCACGGGTTGGACCTGCGGCACCGGCCCCTTGGCCGCGCCGACCTGCCCCTGCTGCGAGGCCCGAACCCGCGCGAAAATCTCCGCGCATGCGCCGAACGCGATCGCCTTGCCGTCATAGAGCACCATCGCCATGTCCAGCGCGGCGAGCGCACTCGGCCGGTGCGAGATGACGATCACGATGCTCTTGTTGTGGCGCATGATCTGGATGGCGCGACACAACGCGTTCTCGCCTTCGGCGTCGAGATTGGCATTGGGCTCGTCCAGCACCACCAGGAAGGGATCGCCGAACACCGCGCGTGCAAGTCCGACGCGCTGGCGCTGGCCGGCCGACAGCGCCATGCCGCCCTGGCCTATCCGCGTCGAATAGCCTTCCGGCAGCCGCAGGATGAGCTCGTGGACGCCCGCGATCTGTGCCGCCCTCAGGATCGAATCGGAGGTGGCCTCATGGTCGAAACGGCAGATATTCTCGGCGACCGTGCCGTCGAACAACGCCACGTCCTGCGGCAGGTAGCCGATGTGGCGGCCGAGGTCCGCATTGCTCCATTGATCGATCGCCGCGCCGTCGAGGCGTACGACGCCACCCTGAGCCGGCCAGATTCCGACCAGGGCCTTCGAGAGCGAGGTCTTGCCCGATGCGCTCGCACCGAGCAGCGCCAATCCGGTTCCGGCCTTCAGCGAGAACGAGACGTTCGAGACGATCGGCCTCTCGGCGCCCGGCGGCGCGACGCTCAGGTTCTGCACCGCAAGCTCGCGGCAGGGCCGCGGCAGGCTCACCGGCGGCGCCGGCGGCTTCGCCGTCACCCTGCAGATGTCGCGCAGCCGCGCGATGCCCTGGCGCGCCGCGGTGAGCTGCTTCCAGCTCGACAGCGCGACCTCGACGGGCGCCAGAGCCCGCCCCATCATGATCGACGACGCGATCATGATGCCGCCCGAGGCATGGTCGGACACCACGAGGAACGCGCCGATGCCGAGCATGCCCGACTGCAGCACGTAACGCAGCACCTTGGCGAACGAGCCGAGGTTGGCGGTCACGTCGGTGGCGCGAAGGTTTTCCCGCAGATAGTGCTCGTTGATCTGGGCCCAGCGCGCCGAAAATCGCTCCCTCATGCCGAGCGCCTGAATCACCTCGGCGTTGCGCTGGGTCGCGTCGGCCAGCACCTGGCGCTGCGCGCTGGTCTCCATCGCGGCCTTGGCGGCACCACGCGCCATCTTGTCGGAGAACAACGTCACCGTGACGATTGCGATCGTGCCGATCACGGCCGTGATGCCGATCGCCGGGTGGAACATGAACAGCGCTATCAGGAACAGCGGAATCCAGGGCATGTCGAGGAATGCCGTCGGCCCCATGCTGCCCAGGAACGCGCGGATCTGGTCGAGATCGCGCAACGGCTGCTGCATCAGCATCGGCTTGACGCCGCGCAGCGGCAGCGTGGCGAGCGCGTTGTGGATCGCATCCTGCAGACCGACGTCGAACAAGGTCGCGACCCGGCACAGCATGCGCGCGCGCAACGAGTCGAAATAGCCCTGCATCAGGTAGGCGACCAGCACCATCAGCGACAAGCCGGCGAGCGTCGCGATGTTGCGGCTCGGGATCACGCGGTCATACACCTGCAGCATGTAGAGCGAGCCGGACAGCATCAGGAGATTGATCACGCCGCTGAACACGGCGATGCCGCCCATCCGCCGCGCGCTCTCACGCAGGCCGCGGGAAACCGGATCGTCGGCTTCCTGGGACGGTTGGCCAGTTGAGCCGGACGACGAAGATGCTTGCGCGCGGTCCGGAACAATACTCATCCCGTACGCCTCCACGTAGATCGCTGAAGCGCCCGTTTGCCAGTCGATGCCGACCATTTTCCGGCGAGATTTGGACCGCGAAGGATTTCTGCCGACGCATTTGCGACATCGTATGCACGGAAACAAACGCAGAAACATCGTGCGGAAATTCGCTCCGCGCATCCTCAAATCGGCAAGACATGACGGTCATCATCGCGACAATTCGAATGATCCGTCCGACAGTTGAGAAGCGGTATGCACGCCGACCGAACGAGACGTCATGAAATCGTCCGTCTATAACCTTGCTTCACTGCACAATGGCCCCCATCCGGGCCGAATGACGCCACGAAACTAAACGACCTTCCACCCAGCTCAATCGATCGTGTTGTTCAGTTCTTGGTGACTGACGATGCGCGAAGAAAGAGGAAGCTCGCTTCATCAACGACGTGGCTGCTGAACTCCGAGGGGAAGATCGGATGGACGGCAACCGCGCTGCCGATCTGGGAATGGTTCATTCAGCTCGGGCGGTGCTGTCTGAACGTTTGCGTGTTGGGGTGTGCTCACAAGAGGAGATCACTTCCGGTCGCCATTTCGGCGAACAGACACTCGGGGGACTGATAGTCTTGCGTAGAAGTAACAACGGCTCCTTGCGGAGCATCGCGCGGTCGGGGTTCGATGTGTGCCGCGCGCGGTCGAACGAAGACGGCGTCGCTCGCGCGCGATTCTCGCGCTTCGTCGACGCCCTCGGTTGCGCCCTGCTCGAAGAAGGAGCGCGACGGTGAGGCAGCGTAAAACGGACTATCCGACCATCATCATGCACTGGGTCCTGGTCGCAGCGATCCTGGTCGCGTTCGTCACGGGCCTCAGAATCGCCACCGAAGCGCCAGACCACGCCTGGATCAACTCGATCGACGTCCTGCTGCCGCGCGCCAACGTCTGGGTTCCGCACATGGAAGCGGCCGTGGTGCTGGTCGGCGTCGCGGTCAGTTACGTGATCTACATTGCCCGTTCCGGGCTGGGCCGCCGCGTGCAGCTCGACAAGGTCAGGCTGCGCGGCCTGTTCGGCCGCAAGCAGGCGAGGCTCGGCGCATTCGGCGCGATCTCCACCTGGTTCTTCTTCGCCACGATGCTGGCGCTGATCTTCACGGGCGGCCTTTTGTACTTCGGCATCTTCGCCAATGACGCGCTCATGGAGATCCACTGGTGGGCGAGCTGGGCGATCCCGGTTTTCGTCGTCTTTCACGTCCTGCTCCACTTCCTGATCGGCCGATCGTCGCAACTGCTCAGGATCATCAGGCCGGCTCCGCTTCCGCCGCCACCGCCGCGACTCGATGCCGTCGAGCTGTTGACGATGCTGGTCGAGAAGTCCTCGCTGCCCGTTGAACACCGCACCGAGGAGAAAAATTCCTTGCAGCCCGCACAATCTCCTCACGAGGACAGGCGCGAGCGGCGCGATCCGCGTCGGCCGGCGGCGCCCACGAGGCACCCCAATTCGCCCGCCGCCGCGCCGCGCGGCCCGGTGCGGCGGCGGAACACGACCTTGCAGTCCAATCCCTTCGTCGTCGCCGCCGCGGTGGCCATCACCGGTGCCTGGGCCGTCGTCGCCACGAACTGGCTGATGGTCAACGAGCTGGTGATTCATCGCATCGCCAGCACGGATGCTCCGATCCTCGATGGCGACACGTCGGACGCCGTCTGGCGCAACATCCGTCCCTACTCCCTGCTGACCAACCAGGGCGACAATTTCGACGGCACCGGTGAATCCAGAATCGACATTCGCGCGGTGCACGACGGCACCTGGGCGTATTTCCTCTTCACCTGGCAGGATCCGACCCGGTCGCTGAAGCAGCTGCCCCTGATCAAGAAGAAGGACGGGTGGCACGTGCTGCACGACGGCTACGAACACGGCGACGAGCACGCCTACAACGAGGACAAGTTCTCGGTTCTGTTCACCACCCTGACCGTCGACCTGGCCGGCGACCGCACCTTCCATGCGAGCCCGCACCCGATCGCGAATGCGCCGTCCACCATGACGGGCCGCGGCCTGCACTACACGCCTGCGGAAGGTATCTATGCCGACGTGTGGCAGTGGAAGGCGACCAGCGGCGGCCCCACCGGATGGCTGGACGACGACCATTTCGGCCCGCCGGAGAAGCCGACGCCGATGCAGGCGAACTACATGGTCCCGTACAAGGGCGGCTTCGCTCCCGACCCAGGTTCGGCGAATTACAGTGACAATTTCGACATGTTGCCCCCGCCTAATGCCGAGAATCAATCCATCCTGCCGCGCCGCCTGCCGAGGGATCTGGCGGCGACCACGGCGGCGATGGGACAGATCAACCTGGACCCGAACGTTGGCGAAAGCGACAACGCCCGCTGGTTCATGACGGAGGCGGAATCGGTGCCCTATTCGCCGGAGCTCGACAGCCAGATTCCGATCGGCACCGTCCTGCCGGGTGTCATCATTTCCGGAGAGTATTCCGGCGACCGCGCCGACGTGCGCTGCGCCGCGCGCTGGGCCTCCGGCCATTGGGCGCTCGAGGTGGCGCGTCGCCTCGATACCACGAGCAAATACGACGTTCCGCTCCGCAGCGGCGTCTTCATGCGCGTGTCGGCCTTCGATCACGTTCAGATCAGGCACACGCGGCACGTACGACCGATTCGTATCGAGGTGGAATGATGGGAAAGATCTGCAAGGTCACGCTGAACAAGGAAACGTTCGACGCGAATGTCGGCGATCTGTTGCTCGACAGCGCGATCATGAGCGGAGTGGACATCCAGCATGATTGCCGCAGCGGCGTCTGCGGCTCCTGCAAGGTTCGCCTGGTCGACGGCAAGGTATTCGGCGGCACCGAGGACGGCAGCGACATGATCTACGCCTGCCAGGCCCGCGTCGTCTCCGACATCAAGATCGTCACCGAGAAGGTGCCGGACCAGGTGTCGATCTCGGCCGAGATCGCCGAACTCGTTCGCCTGGCGCCCGACACGTTCGGCGTGACGCTCGAGCTTCCGAAGCCGCTGCGCTATCTCCCCGGCCAGTACTGCAATCTGCAGTTCCGCGGCTTCCCGATCAGGAGCTACAGCCCGACCTATCCGCTGGAAGGCGGACCGGACGATCGCCTTCTGCACTTCCACATCCGCCGGTATCCGGACGGCCTCGTGTCGTCCGCGATGGGCCAGAAGATCCGCAGGGGCCACAAGGTCAAGGTGATGGGCCCGCTCGGCACCGCCTTCTTCAGGCGCAAGCAGCCGGGCCGCACCATCCTGGTCGCCGGCGGCACCGGATTCGCGCCGATGTGGTCGATTGCGGTCGCCGCCATCACGGAAAGGCCGCAACGCGAGATGGTGGCCATCGTCGCAACCAGGAAGCTGCAGTCGTTCTACATGCATCGCGCGCTGTGCCGCTTGGCGCGTTTCCCCAACGTCACCATCATTCCCGTGATCTCCGAGCCGCAGAACGTCTCGCAGGCCTTCCGCAGCGGCCGGCCCACCGAGTACATCCCGGCCAACCTCACGCCGGACGACATGGTCTACACCTGTGGCGCGCCGGGCATGACGGACGCCGTGGCCAAGATCGCCAGGGCGGCCGGCGCGAAGTGTTACGCCGATCCGTTCGTGTCGCATGCCAAGACGACCGAGCAGGTGAGCTTGCGGACGCGGCTCGCGTCCTGGATCGATCCGCAAAGGAACGCGGGCAACGCGCAGGTCCTGCGGGTTGCATAAGCCCGCAGGGAATCAAGGCGCCGGCACACCGATGTCGGCGTCCTCAACCGTTTCATTCGAATCGTTTCAAGTCCCGTCGGCGGCGAGCGCGGGCTGCATTGCTTTTTGATTTGAATCGGGCAGGCAAGTTGTGGTTGTCTCGTCGAACATGCGAGGGAGCCCGGCTGCCATGGAAATCGAAAGCAGGATTGCGCGCCAAGGCGCGGACGGCGGCATCGAGATCGTCCCGACCGGTGCTGTGCTCGGCGCCGAGGTCCGCGGCGTCGATCTCAAGGCACTCGACGAATTGCGCTTCGAGGGGGTGAAACGCGCCTGGCACCGCCACGAGGTCCTGCTGATCCGCGGCCAGACGCTCGCCGACCAGGACCTGATCGCCTTCAGCCGCCGTTTCGGCGACCTCGACTGGGCGCCGGTGCAGGAGACCGGCCGCCGCTTCGTCGAGGGCCTGCCTGAAATATATATTGTGTCCAACGTCAAGCTGAACGGCGAGCCGATCGGCAGCCTCGGCGCCGGCGAAGCCGTCTGGCACACTGACATGTCCTATCTCGACAAGCCGCCGATGGCGAGCACGCTCTACGCGCTCGAAGTTCCGCCGTCAGGCGGCAACACGTCGTTCTGCAGCATGTATGCGATCTACGAGGCGCTGCCGACGGAATTGAAGCGCCGCATCGCCTCCCTGAAGATCAAGCACGACGGCACCTACAACAGCGGCGGCTTCCTGCGCCAGGGCGTCACCCCGACCGACGATCCCCGGGCCTCGCCGGGCGCCGTGCATCCCCTGGTCTGCACCCATCCCGACACCGGGCGTCAGATGCTGTATCTCGGCCGACGGCGCAACGCCTATCTGGTCGGGCTCGAGCTTGCCGAATCCGAGGCACTGCTCGACGAGCTCTGGAGCTTCGTCGATCGGCCGGAATTCAAGTGGGAGCACGTCTGGCAGGTCGGCGACCTCGTGATGTGGGACAATCGCTGTACCATGCATCGCCGTGACCCGTTCGACGACACGGCGCGGCGCGTCATGCACCGCACCCAGATCAAGGGCAGCGCGAGCCCCGCCTGATGCACAGATTCGGGTTCAAGTTAACTGCGTCCGACAGGGTTCTGTCGATCCTGTGCCTGATGTACCTGATCCTCTATATCGATCGGGTCAACATCTCCACCGCCGCGCCCCTGATCAAGGCCGAGCTTGGCCTGAGCAACACCGAGCTCGGCCTGATCTTCTCGGCGTTCGCCTATCCTTACGCCCTGTTCCAACTGATCGGCGGCTATCTCGGCGACCGATTTGGCGCGCGGCGCACGCTCACGGTGAGCGGGCTGATCGTCTGCATCGCGACCGCCGCAACCGGCGCGGTCGCGGGCTTCGTCGGCCTGTTCGCGGCGCGGCTCGTCCTTGGCACCGGCGAAGGCGCAACCTTTCCAACCGCCACCCGCGCGATGTCGGTCTGGACGCCGGAGCGCAACTGGGGCTTCGCCCAGGGCATCACGCACTCCTTTGCCCGGCTCGGCAACGCCGTGACGCCGCCACTGATCGCCCTCCTGGTGGAGTTCGTCTCGTGGCGCGGATCGTTCGTCGTGCTGGCGCTGGCGAGCCTCGTCTGGGTTCTGGCCTGGAGCTTTCTCTATCGCGACGTACCGACGTCACCGCCGCTGAATGCCGAGGAATTCGCCGCGCTGTCGGCCCGCAGTCAAAGCCGCAACGAGGCGCCGGTGCCGTGGCTCGGATTGTTCCGTCGCATGCTGCCGGTGACCCTGGTCGATTTCTGCTACGGCTGGACGCTTTGGCTGTTCCTGAGCTGGGTGCCCTCGTTCTTCTACCAGAACTACCACCAGGACCTGACCAAGACAGCGTTCTATTCGGCCGGTGTGTTCTTCGCCGGAGTGGTCGGCGATACGCTGGGCGGCCTCGTCAGCGACCGCATCCTGCGCCGGACCGGCAACCGGGTCGCCGCGCGACGCAACGTCATCATCACGGGGATGCTCGGCAGCCTGGTGCTGCTCACCCCCGTCATGCTGGTGCACGACGTCATCATCGCGGCGCTGTCGCTGGCCGCCGCCTTTTTCTTCGTCGAGCTGGTGGTGGCGCCGATCTGGGCGGTGCCGATGGACATCGTGCCGCGGCATGCCGGGCTCGCCAGCGGCATGATGAATTTCGGCTTCGGCGTCGCCGGCATCATCTCGCCGCCGGTCTTCGGCTTCCTGATCGACCGCACCGGGAGCTGGACCATGCCGTTCGCCGGTTCGATCGCGCTGCTGCTGCTCGGGGCCGGCCTGTCGTTCCGGATGCATCCCGACCGGCCGTTCGAGCCGGCCCAGGCCGTGCCGGCTCCGGCGTAAGGCGCGTCGGCCCCGCGGCCGGCCGCAGGCTTCGTCTCAATTCAAGGTCGCGAGCGGTTCGCGCCAGGCGTCATAGCCATAGACCCATTCCGGATCGACGCGCGTCTTCAGCCAGGTATTGGTGCGCGAGTTGAGCTGCACGCGCGAGGTGCGCGGCTTCCGCGTCGCCTCGAAGCGACGGAAGGCCTCCGCGACGCCCTCGCGATCGACGCCCTCCAGGCAGCGCGACAGCACCGCCGCGTCCTCGATCGCCATCGCCGCGCCCTGCGCCATGTAGGGCGTCATCGGATGACAGGCATCGCCCAGCAGCGTGACGTTGCCGTCGCCCCAGCGCGGCAGCGGATCTCGATCGAACAGCGCCCATTTGTGCACGGACGGGCAGGCTTCGAGCACCCGCTGCACCTGGGGATGAAATCCGACGAAGGCCTCGCGCAGCTTGCCGACGTCGCCGGTGGTGGACCAGGACTCGATCCTGAACTCGGGCTCGGGCTGGCTGGTGACGAAATAGACCTCGCTCCGGTCCGGCTTGACGTAATAGATGACGACATGCCGGTCCGGCCCCCACCATTTGGTGCAGTCGTCGATCTGGTAGCCGTCGAGCAGCGCGGCCGGATAGACCGTTCGATAGGCGATGCGGCCGGTGAAGTTGGGCTCGTCGCGGCCGAACAGCACTTCCTTGACGAAGGAATGCACGCCGTCGGAGGCGACCACGGCATCCACGCTCACCTTGCGCCCGTTGGCGAATGCCAGCTCGACGGTGCCGTCGGCGGACCGGTCGAGACCAACGAGCTTATGGTCGAGATTGACGACGTCGGCCGGCACCGCGCTGGCCAGGGTCGCATGCAGGTCGCCGCGGTGACCCAAGAGATAGGGCGCGCCGTATTTCTCCTCGGCGGACGGTCCGAACTCCATGTCGAACATGATCTCGGCGGTGTCGTGCTGCCGGTTGTTCCATGAGCGCGGATAGAAAGCCTGGCGCCGCATCAGAGGCTCGAGCCCCCACTCCCGCAGCACCTTCATGGCATTGCAGCCGATCTGGATTCCGGCGCCGAGCCGGGTGAACCGTCCCGCCTGCTCGTAGACCTGCACGTCCAGGCCGGCACGCGTCAGCGCCGCAGCACTCGCAAGCCCGCCCATGCCCGCTCCGATCACGGCCACCGAGAGTTTTTTCATCTTTTCCTTCCTCGACACTCGCCGGCTTGGGCCGGTCTCGCGACGAGTGTCATCCACGGCGAGCCGGCTGTCCACATCGGCGTGAGAGACGCCGCCTCACCGGAAACGTCGCGTCGGCGTCATGAGATCGGTAGGGTGGGCTAAGCGGCCACGTGCACAAAGTTCGTCGCGCAAAGGCAGCAGCGTGCCCATCCTTCTGGACCACCGCTGTTGAGACGATGGTGGGCACGGCGCTTCCGCCTTCGCTCTGCGAGCTACGGCTCTCCACGCCGTAGGCCGAGGGCGGGTATGCAACCCGGCCCTCGGCTTTCATGACGTTTGAAGCTGACGCTGATCAGCCCTTCGACGTCATCCCTTCGCGAACGGGATCGCGACGAACCGCGTCGCGTCGGCGGTCTTCACCTGCATCAGGACGCTGTGCTTGCCGGCGGCCTTGGCTTCCGACAGCGCCGAGCGGACGTCGCCCGCGTTCGACACGACCTTGCCGCCGACATTGAGGATGACGTCGCCGGTCTTCAGACCATGCGAGGCCGCGGGACCGTTGGGATCGATCGACGTGACCACCGCCCCCTTGTCGCCGGCGCCTTCGACATCGCGGGCCGGCGCGACGCCGATGCCGAGACGCGGCGTGCCCGCGGTCTGCTCGGTCTGGTCATCGTCGCGGTTGCCCGCGTTGGCCTGACGGTCATTGGGCAGTTCGCCCAGCGTCACCTTGACCTGCTTCGACTGGCCCTTGTGGAGCACGTCCAGCGTCACCGAGGTGCCCGGCGCCATCATGCCGATGCTGCGGGCGAGATCGCGGGAGTCCTTGACCGCGTCACCATTGACCGCGGTAATGACGTCACCGGCCTCGATGCCCGCCTTGGCGGCGGGCCCGCCGTCCTGCGGATTGTCCACCATCGCGCCGCGCGCCTGCTTCAGGCCGAGGCTGTCGGCGATGTCAGATGTCACCGGCTGCACCTGGACGCCGATCCAGCCGCGGGTGATGGAGCCCTTGTCCTTGAGCTCTGCAATCACCTGCTTGGCGGTGGAGGCGGGAACGTCGAAGCCGATGCCGACCGAGCCGCCCGACGGCGAGAAGATCGCGGTGTTGACGCCGATCACGTTGCCGTTGACGTCGAACGCGGGTCCGCCGGAATTGCCCTTGTTGATCGGCGCGTCGATCTGGATGTAGTCGTCATAGGGACCGGCGCCGATGTCACGGCCGCGCGCGGAAACGATGCCGGCCGTCACCGTGCCGCCAAGGCCGAACGGGTTGCCGACCGCGACCACCCAGTCGCCGATCCGCGGCGGCTGGTCGGCGAAATTGACATAGGCGAAGTTGTTCTTGCCATCGACCTTGATCAGCGCAAGGTCAGTCTTGGGATCAGTTCCCACCACCTTGGCCGTGTATTTGGTACCGTCGTCGGTCGTGACCTGGACGGTCTTGGCATGGTCCACCACGTGATTGTTGGTCACCGCGTAGCCGTCGGCCGAGATGAAAAATCCGGAGCCTTCGCCGGTGACCGTCTGATGGCGCTGCATGCCGGGGCTGTTGGGCATACCGAATTGACGG
>NZ_JAFAVV010000075.1 GCF_019242285.1 Bradyrhizobium sp. | reverse complement strand
CCGTGCTGCGGGACGCCGGCACGTACGACGCTGACTTCGAGCGGGTGTACACGCTGTTCCCGCGCCTGCATGAGCGCCGCGACCAGCTCGCCGGCACCCTGTCGGGCGGCGAGCAGCAGATGGTCGCGATGGCGCGCGCGCTGATGGCGCGGCCGCGCCTGATCTGCATGGACGAGCCGACGATGGGCCTGTCGCCGCTCTACGTCGACCGCGTGCTCGAGCTGATCGCCGAGGTCAACCGCAGCGGCGTCTCGGTCTTCATGGTCGAGCAGAACGCGAGCCTCGCGCTGCAGATCGCCCATCGCGGCTTCGTGCTGCAGACCGGCCGCATCGTGCTGTCGGGCTCCGCGTCGAGCCTGCTCAATGATCCCCGCATCCGTGACGCCTATCTTGGTGGAGAACAGACGGCATGATGGACAAGGTCTCGGAACCGAGCGTGGCCGGTCAAGGAAAACGCCTCGGCTTCTTCTCGCGGCTGCTCGACCAGGCGAGCGCCGCCGAGCGCTACCGGCTGGCGGCGGAGCAGATCGTCCATGCCGAGAAGCACGGCTTCGATTCCGCCTGGGTCGCCCAGCATCATTTCGACGAGAGCGAGGGCGGCCTGCCCGCGCCGCTGGTGTTCCTCGGCATGATGGCGACGCTGACGAGCCGCATCCGGCTCGGCACCGGCGTGATCACGCTGCCACTGGAGCATCCGGTGCGCGTCGCCGAGGATGTTGCCGTGCTGGACCTGCTGCTCAATGGACGACTCGAGGTCGGCGTCGGTACCGGCGGGACGCCCTCCTCCTTCGCGGCGTTCGGGCATGACAGCAATAAGCGCGGCGCCATCTTTGCCGACCATCTCAACACGCTGCTCGGCGCGCTGAAGGGCAAGCCGATCGCCGGCACACCGAACCGGCTCTATCCCGACGGGCGCGGGCTGATCGACCGCATCTGGCAGGCGACGTTCTCCGCCGATGGCGGCCACTGGGCCGGGCTCGGCGGGCACGGCCTGCTCCTGTCGCGAACACAGCCGAGAAGGCCGGAAGCGCCAACGGCCGCGCTCGGCGACCTGCAGCATCCCATCATCGACGCCTACCTCGCAGTGCTGCCGAAGGGCCGCGCGCCGCGCATCATGGCTTCGCGCAGCCTGTTCGTCGCCGACAGCCGCAAGGAGGCACGCGCGCTGGCGGAAGCCGGGTTGCGCCGCGGGCTCGGCCGCCTCCGCAAGACCCACATCATGCGCGGCGAAAGCCTCGACGACCTGATCGCGACTTTCGACGTTCATGTCGGAACGCCCGACGATGTCATCACCTCGCTTCAGGCGGACACCATCCTGCCGCGCGTCACCGATCTCGTGTTCCAGGTCCATTCCGTCGATCCGCCGCATCCGCTGATCCTGCGCTCGATCGAGCTGACGGCGGAAAAGGTGGCGCCCGCCCTGGGCTGGGCCGGACCCGCGTCGATCAAAACCGGCAGCCGCGATGCCGCAAGCACCGCTCTGGTCTAGGAGACACGCATGAATCATCCGATCGAAGCCGACCTGATCGATCGCCTGCTCGGCATCACGCCGGGCTCTCGCCTCGATCAGATCAGGGCCGCACGCCCGCTGGCCCGCGAGAACAGTCAGAAGAGCTATCTCGCTCTGTTGCAGCCAACGGGCTTCGGCGGCTTTCCAGCCCGAGAACGCTGGGCTGTCGCAGCCTTCGTCGCGAGCCTGCACGGCGAGCCGGCGACCGCGGCGTTTTATGCCGCCGAATTGTGCGCCTGCGACCCGGCGCTCGCCGACATCGTTGTGCGCGCGGCCGATCGCGTCGCAACCCAAGGTCCCTATGGCCGATATCCGGCCGGCCCACTCAGCGCCGAGGATGCGCCCGGCCCCACCTATCGAGCCGGCGACGATGACCGCGCCGGGCTCGGTCCGCATCTCGCGGCCGGCCTCGCCCACGCACATCTGCTCATCTTTCATCCCCGTGATGCCGGCCCGGACGCACTTCACGCGCGGCTCGAAGCCGGCTGGTCCACGACCGATATCGTCACGCTGTCGCAGCTTGTGGCGTTCCTGAGCTTCCAGATCCGCGTCGTCGCCGGGTTGCGCGAGCTCGCCGCCACGCTTCAGGCCGCCTGACAAAGGAATATCGCCATGACCGAGGCCGTTCTCCGCCACCCTGAGAACACCGAGCCCAACCGGTTCACGCAGGCGCAGCTCGACTGGCTGCCGTGGCTCGAACCGCTTCCGGAAGCCGAGCTGACCGGGCGGCACCGGCAGGCGCTGGTCGATCCGGCGCGGGCTAAATCGCCCTATTTCATGCTGCTCGCCCGCGATCCCGACATCCTGGAAGCCCGCACGAGGACCGACAAGGACATCTTCTACAATCCGCAAGCGGGCCTGCCGCGCGCCGAGCGCGAGCTCGCCGCGGCCGCGACGTCGCGCTTCAACGGCTGCATCTACTGCGCCTCGGTGCATGCCCGCTTCGCCTCCACCTATTCGAAGCGGGGCGAGGACGTGCAGCGGCTGCTCGACGGCGGCACCGCCGTCGATCTCGGCGAGCGCTGGAACGCGATCGTAGCGGCCTCGGTCGCGCTCGCGGTGACGCCGATCGCGTTCGGCCAGGCCCATGTCGCGCGGCTGAAGGCTGTTGGGCTGGACGACGCCGCCATCGCCGACGTCATCCAGGCGGCGGCCTTCTTCAACTGGGCCAACCGCCTGATGCTGTCGCTCGGCGAGCCGGCCGCACGGGACGAGGCCTGATCCGGCTTCGCGCCTCAAGTGAGCCAGGAGCACCATGGCACGGCACACCTTCTTCTGCATCGACGCCCACACCTGTGGCAACCCGGTTCGCGTCGTCGCCGGCGGCGGCCCGCTGCTGCCCGCGGTCTCGATGGCCGAGAAACGGCAGATCTTCATCCGGGATCATGACTGGGTCCGACGCGCGCTGATGTTCGAGCCGCGCGGCCACGACGTCATGTCGGGATCGATCCTCTACCCCTCCTCGCGCGACGACTGCGACGTCGGCGTGCTGTTCATCGAGGTCGGCGGCTGCCTGCCGATGTGCGGTCACGGCACGATCGGAACGGTGACGGTGGCGATCGAGGAAGGACTGGTCGTTCCCGGGCACGAAGGGCGCCTCGCGATCGAGGCGCCGGCCGGACGCGTGGCGATCGAATATGTCAGGAGCGGCGACCATGTCGACGAGGTCAGGCTCTTCAACGTGCCGAGCTACCTCCACGCCCGGGACGTCGCGATCGAGGTGCCGGGCCTGGGCGCGCTGGCCGTCGATGTCGCCTATGGCGGCAACTTCTATGCGATCGTCGAGCCGCAGCTCAATTGGTCCGGACTCGATGGCATGCCGGCGGACGCGATCCAGCGTTTGAGCCCGCTGGTGCGTGCCGCCGCCGAGCAGGCAGTGGCGCCAGTCCATCCCGAGGACCCGCGCATCCGCGGCGTGAGCCATGTGATGTGGTGCGACAAGCCGAAATCGCCGAAGGCGGACGCCCGCAACGCCGTCTTCTATGGCGACAAGGCGATCGACCGGTCGCCCTGCGGAACCGGCTCCTCGGCCCGCATGGCGCAACTCGTGGCGCGCAGGCGGCTCGCGCTCGGCGACCGCTTCGTGCACGAAAGCATCATCGGCACGATGTTTCATTGCCGCATCGAGGGCGAAGCCACGGTCGGCGCAAACCCGGCGATCCTGCCGAGCGTCGCAGGATGGGCCCGTATCATCGGCCACAACACGATTTTCGTGGACGACCGCGACCCGCTCGCCCATGGCTTCCAGTTGATGTGAAGCTTCCCTCGAACCAAAAGCGTGCCCACCATTTGGAGCCGCGCTGTCGAAAGAATGGTGGGCACGCGTCGCCTTCGCTCTTACGAGCTTCGGCGAAGCTTAGCCCACTCTGCTGAGCTTGCCTCATGCCTGCGGTGACACCCTGTTCCAGAATTCGTCGAAATGCCTGTTGTCGAAAAACGCGATCGCCTTGACGACTTTCTCGTCCCTCATTTGAAGATACCAGGAGTAAGTATTTTGATAGGGCTTGCCGTCCCGCACGGTGGCTTCGGCGTCGAACAGGATGATGACCATGTCGCCGTCGGCAAAGATGCCGCGGACCGTCGGAAGCAGCGGTTTCGACATCCGTGCATTGAACGGGCCGATCACCTCGTCGATGAAT
>NZ_JAFAVV010000030.1 GCF_019242285.1 Bradyrhizobium sp. | reverse complement strand
CTGGCAGATCGGCATCGGCTGCGTGCCGATCACCATCGTGGGCTTGTTGATTGAGAGGTCGGACTGGCTGCACGTCACGCCGCTCGGCTGGTGGCTTCTGTTCTATTCCACCGTGGTGCAGTTCTGCATTGCCTATGTCGCCTGGTTTGCCGCGCTGTCACGGCTGCCGGCGTCGGTGGCCGCGATCGGCACCATGGCGGTGCCGGTGATCGGCGTGGTCGCCTCGGCCTTCGCGCTGCATGAACCGCTCGGGGCAGGGCAGATCGCCGCGCTCGTCTTCACGCTGGCGGCCGTCGTGCTGGCGACGCGGTCTTGAAGCCGCGCCGCCATTTGTCATGCGTCATGCAATCACACCGCCTTAGGGGCAGGGATGCCGCAGGCCGTCATAGCCGAGATAGGTCCCGGAAGCAGGATCGTAGGTACGGTAGCGCTGCGCGCAGTAGCTGGCGTCACCGCCGGTGGCGGGAACGACGGCAACGGTGTCGCCGCCGTCATAGTAGCTGTTGTCGTAGTAGTCGGGGCCATAGTCGTACGCATAGTCCGGGCCGCCATAATAGGCATAGCTATCAGCCGCGAGTGCGCCTCCGACGAATGCGCCAGCGGCCACGCCCGGCCAGAAGCCGCCATGGTGATGATGGCCGTGCCAGCCGCCGCCATTCCAGCCGGGATTACCGCCATTCCAGCCGGGATTGCCGCCGTTCCAGGCGGTGCGGTTGCCGCTCCAGCCGGGCCCCCCCGTGTGGGCCGCGAAGCTCGCGCCTGGCGCGCCAACGCCCGGCCGCATCGCGCCGCCAACAGGCGCCCCGCCGCCGACATGCATGCCACCGCCCATGGCCATTCCGCCGCCATGGAAGCCGCCACCGCCGTGGAATCCGCCGCCGCCACCGCGGCCGAAGGCGAAACTCGCACTCGGGGCCGCCATCAGCGCGAGGCCCAGTGCGAGGGCCGACGCGGTGCTCAAGACTTTCAGTCTGATCATGATCAACTCCATTCACGTGAGATGCTCACTCAATCCCTGCGAAACATGAATGTTCCGAGTTTGCGACCAAACGATCGTCAGGCACACGGAGGTCAACGGGCGGGAGCGCGGGGAACTTTACTGGACAATCGCGCGGGCTGATGGCATCAGGGCGCAACGCACCATCGCGCGAACGGCCGGCCGCATGAAACAGTTTTTCCTGAAACTCTTCACTTGGTGGAACAGCCAGACCTTCGGCACCCAGTTGTGGACCTGGCGGTTCGGCGAGCTCGTCGGCGAAGACGGTCAGGGCAACCGCTACTACCGCACCAAGGGCGGCGCGATCGACCCGACGCTGCATTTCGAGCGGCGCTGGGTGATCTACAACGGCCTGGCCGAGGCCAGCCGCATTCCGCCGGAGTGGCACGGCTGGATCCATCATACCGTCGACACCCCGCCGACGGAGACGAGCTACAACCCGCGCGAGTGGGAGAAGCCGCATGTGCCGAACCTGACCGGCACGCCCTACGCGTACCGGCCGCAAGGCTCGACGCTGGCCAGCGGCCGCCGTCCCAAGGCGACCGGCGACTATCAGCCCTGGACGCCCGGAAGCTGACCTGATCCTACCCCTGCTTTTCATCTTGCGCGCAACAGAATGCTGCGGTCGCACAGTCATGGCAGGGCTGTGGACAACGGTAACAGCGGGGACAGCGTCGCGCGCAGCCTTGCGTCTTTCGCGGCGAAGGCGCTTGATGGGGTCATCTTACGGAGATGGGAAACCATCGCATCGGGTTCAGGCGAACGGAATCGCGACTGTCGTCTGAAGTGCAGCGGCGCCCGATCAGAACGCGGCCGGGAGATAGGCCCCCGGGCACCAGAGGTTTCTGAGATCGCCCCGTCACAATGTGGCGCCGCCGTAGGACAGGAAAGGCCGTTCGGGAAACCGGACGGCCTTTTTCTTACCCTCACATGCTTTCGCTCAATCTTGCCGCGGCGCGGGCGACCGCTTCGGCGCGGCGCTGCTTGAACGGCGCGATGCGCTCGCTGATCTGCGCCAGCACCCCGGCCGGGGCGGTGTCGGGCGAGCCGGCGTCGAATGGCGGCGCCGGATTGTATTCGAGCCGGAGCTGAATTGCCTCGGCGGTCGGGCGGTCGACCAGGATTGACACCAGCCTCAGCGCGAAATCGATCCCGGCGGTCACCCCGCCGCCGGTGACGCGGTTGCGATCGATGCAGACCCTCGTCTTCTCGGGAATGGCGCCGAACGCCGGCAGCATGTCCATCGCGCTCCAGTGCGTCGCTGCGTGATAGCCCTTGAGCAGGCCCGCCGCGCCCAGCACCAGCGAGCCGGTGCAGACCGAAGTGATGTATCTGGCGTCTGCCGCCTGCCGGCGCAGGAAGGAGAGCACCTCCTCGTCATTGAGCAGTTCGTCGCTGCCGTAGCCGCCGGGCACGCAGATGACGTCGAGCTGCGGGCAGTTGGCGAAAGTGACGGTCGGGGTGAGCACCAGAACGGAATCGCTCTTCACCGGCTCGATGCGTTTCCAGATCAGATGCAGCTTCGCGCCCGGCACGCTGGAGAACACCTGCACCGGACCGGTGAGGTCGAGCTGGGTGACATACGGAAACACCAGAAGTCCGATCTGCAGCGGCGCCGACATGAGAGCCTCCCGAAAATGCGCTTGACGGGAGGCATCCTGCCATGATCGCCTGATGTCTTGAAGGGCAACTTTCCCTCGCTTTAAGACACGAGATGACGACCATGATCGGCGTGCTGATCTTTCCGGATTTCCAGCTTCTCGATGCTGCGGGCCCGATTTCGGTGTTCGAGATCGCCACGCGCTATGCCGGCGCCGCGCCGGCGATCAAGGTGATCGCCGCGAAGCCCGGCCCGGTACGCGCGACGTCGGGCGTGGAGATGATGGCGCGCAAGCTCGGCTCGCCGGCCGCGCTCACGACCCTCATCATCGCCGGCGGCGAGGGCATCGAGGCGGCCGCGCGCAACGTCTGTGCGACGAAGTTCGTGAGGGCGGTGGCCGGACGCGGCAGCCGCGTCGCCAGCGTCTGCTCGGGCACATTCATGCTCGCCGAAGCCGGCCTGCTCGACGGCAAGCGCGCGACCACGCATTGGCAGCGCACCCGGCAATTCCTGGCGAGGTATCCGCAGGTGAAACTCGAGCCGGATCAGATCTTCGTGCGCGACGGCAACATCTGGAGCTCGGCCGGCATCACCGCCGGCATCGATCTCGCGCTCGCGATGGTCCAGGAGGATTTCGGCGACGACATCGTGCAGAAGACAGCGCGCCAGCTCGTGCTGTATCACCGCCGCAGCGGCGGGCAGTCGCAGTTCTCCTCGCTGCTCGAGCTGAAGGCGCCGAGCGGCCGCTTCGGGGCGCTATTGACCTGGGCGCGCGAGCATCTCGATGCGCGGTTGACGGTCGAAGATCTCGCCGAGCGCGCCGGCATGAGCGCGCGCCACTTCACCCGCGCCTTCATCGCCGAGACCGGCACGACGCCGTCGAAAGCCGTCGAGCGCCTGCGGATCGAGGCTGCGCGGGCCCGCGTGCAGTCGTCGAGCGAGGCGATCGAGCGGGTCGCGGAGGCGACCGGTTTTCGCGATCCGGAGCGGATGCGGCGCGCCTTCATCCGCGCCTTCGGCCAGCCGCCGCAATCGCTTCGGCGGGCGGCGCGGGCGGGATAGCGATCCGAAGAGATGACAAGTTCCGAATATCGGAAAGTTGATCTTCGGTCGCAACACCAGCCGCGTGCTCGCTTGTGGTTGCAATCAACCATACGGTTGACCGCGATCGGGAGCCTTCCCGCGTGTTCCGGAGTGTAGCAGATTGATCACGCTGCACGCTGTTCCGCCTTCAAGAACAGCAGTTTTCCTGCACATGGCGACCATTTGTCCGTAGAGTGTCGGTCAACCGGGCAGGCGACGTATTTCATCTCGTATCATTTTGAAATCCCGGCGGGTCGCTGGCGCAATGCCAGCGGCCCCTTTCATTTCGGGCAAAGGCACTGCCGCCGTCCGCCGCGTGGTGGCGCGGGCTATCGCGTTGCGATTGGCATTGGAACCGGTGCGACCTATAGTCCGGTCGACAGGCACAAGACCAAGGTCATGCGGGTTTCCATCATCACCGGCGGCGGGTCCGGGATCGGCGCCGCCGTGGCGCGGCGGCTGGCGGCGCGTGATCGATGCCTGATGCTGCACGGGCAGGGTGGCGACGCCGCCTCGTTCGAACGACTGAGCACTGTAGCCTCGCAATGCGAGCAGGCAGGCGCCGAAGTGGCCTGTTCGACGGGCGACCTGGCCCAGGCGGGCACGGCCGCCGGACTGGTCCGCGCCGCCCGCGAGGCGTTTGGCCCGGTCGAAGCCATCGTCCATGCCGCCGGGTTCGCCGATAAGCGCGGTTTTGCCGAGCTGCCGCGCGAGGGGCTGGATCGCGCCTATGCGGTGATGGCCGCGGCGTTTCACGAGCTCACCGCCGCTGCGTTGCCGGATCTGATGCGCGGCGCGCAGGGGCGTGTGGTGGCGATCAGCAGCTTCGGCGCGCATCGCTTCGTGCCTGACGGCGTCTTTCCGGCGTCCGCCGCGGCCAAGGCTGCCCTCGAAACGCTCGTAAAATGCCTCGCGATTGAGCTTGCGCCGTCGGGCGCGACCGCCAATGTCGTGGCGCCCGGCTATACCCGCAAGGACGCCGGGCGGCTGGGATCGCTGGATGCCGCTGGCTGGCAGCGCGCCGCCAAGGCCAATCCGCTCGGACGGTTGGCCGAGCCGGACGAGGTCGCGGCGACGGTCGCCTTTCTGCTGTCGGCGGAGGCTGGCCACATCACCGGCGCGGTGCTGCCCGTCGATGGCGGCCTCACGCTGATGTAGTTTGTTTTCTCTGGGGGCTTGATGTCAGACAACGCGGGAAGCAGGGGTGCCGATGTCGTCGTGCTGGGCGCCGGCATGGTCGGTGTGTCGACGGCCTATGCGCTGCGGCAGCGGGGCTTGTCGGTCGTGCTGGTGGATCGTCGCGAGCCCGGCAGCGAGACCTCCTATGGCAATGCCGGTATCCTGAGCAGCGGCTCGATCTTCCCGCTCAACACGCCCGCGCTCTGGCGCAAATTGCCGACCTATCTCTCCAACCGTCACCACGCGCTGCGCTGGAATCCGGCCTGGGCGCTGCGCAACGCCGACTGGGTCGTCCGTTTCCTTGCCAACGCCACCGCTGCGCAGACCGAGCCGCGCGCGGTCGCGCTGCACGGCCTGATCGGCGCCTCGCTGAAGCTGCACCGGGAATGGATCGTGCAGGCGGGTGCTGCGCAACGCATCCGCGAGACCGGCTGGCTGAAAGCATGGCGCAGCGACAACGTCGCTGCCGCCAAGGCGGAGCAGGCAGCGCTCGCCGCGCACGGTATCAAGAGTGAGCTCCTCGACCGTCAGGCCATCTCCGCGCTCGAGCCGAACATCCTGCCGGCCTACAGCGTCGGCCTGTTGCACACCGAGACCGCCTCGGTGGATGCGCCAGGTGAGGTGGTAAAGGCGTATGCACGGATGCTCGCCGGCAACGGCGGCGAGATCCGCCATGCCGAGATCAGGGCGATTGAAAAGGACGGCG
>NZ_JAFAVV010000963.1 GCF_019242285.1 Bradyrhizobium sp. | reverse complement strand
GACGGTTCGCTGCTGATGAAGTTCGCCGGCTGGTACAATGACGAGTTCGCAAATATCGGCGGCGAGTGGAAGATCACCAAGCGTCAGGTCGACACGATAGAGTTCGAGCAGGGTGCGCAAGCCTAGCATTGCCATCAGCGGCCGCTTTCAAAGGAACAGGAGATGCAGATGCGCGCATTGGTGATGGATGGATTCGGATCCGCGGATCAGGCGAAGCTTGGCGAGCTGCCCAAGCCGCAGGCATTACCCGACGATCTGCTCGTCCGCGTCACCGCGGCGTCTGTCAACCCGGTCGATTGGAAGGAGATGGCGGGGTACCTGGCGCAGGTTTACGGCGAGTACGGCACCTGGGCGCCAGGCTTCGACGCCTGCGGGATCGTCGAGGAAGTCGGCGCAAACGTCAGCGGTTTTGCCAAGGGCGATCGCGTCGTGCTGCTCGCCGATCGTCGTGAAGGCCCGCAAAGCGGCACGCTCGCCGAATTCGTTCGCGTCCCGGCGCGGCTCGCCGCCAAGGCGCCGGCGCAGGCAAGCGATGCCGAGGTCGCGGCGATACCGACCGCTGGCATCACCGGCTATCAAGGGCTCTTCCGCCCCGACGTCGGGACGTTGAAGGCGGGAGAGTCGGTGCTGATTCTCGGCGCGTCGGGCGGTATCGGCAGCTTCTCGGTCGGTTATGCCCATGCGGCTGGCGCCCGCGTCGCTGCGGCGGCGCGCGACGTGAACCTCGATTATGTGCGATCATTGGGAGCCGATCTGGCAATCGACTACAAAAATGAGGACGTTGCCGCCGCGCTGAAGAAATGGGCGCCTGGCGGCGTCGACCACCTTCTTGATGCGGGCACCGGCGGCAATCAGCCCGGAATCCTGGATATGATCAGGGATGGCGGTCGGCTGGTCATCGTGGCGACCTATGTCAACGATGCCGACATCGAGAAGCTGACCGCGGAGGGAAGCAAGCGCGGCATCGCGGTCCATTATCTGATCCTCGACCTCGCCACGCTGCGCCAGGACCTCGAGGCAACCGCGACGCTGATCGATCAGGGCAAGATGAAGTTGCCCGAGCTGACGGTTTATCCGCTCGATCGCGGCGCGGAAGCGCTCGCAGCCCAGCAGAAGGGCGGCGTCCGCGGCAAGCTCGTCGTGACAATCGACTGAGGAGTTCGATTCCTCTCACCCGCGAGGTGAGTTGCTACGCTCCCACCGTGTCTTGAACGCGAACTCTTTCGCCGGTCTCGAAGTCGCGCTCCAGTAGCGCGACGATTGCGTCGCCGACGACCTCGGGCGGCTTGACCGTCGCAGGATCTTCACCGGGATAGGCGTGAGCGCGCATCTTCGTGCGGGTCGCGCCGGGGCTGACCAGGGCAACGCGGATTGGAGTGATGGCGGCAACCTCTGCGGCATAGCTCAGCAACAGGTTCTCCATCGCCGCCTTGGTCGCGGCATAGCCGGCCCAATAAGCCCGCGGGCTGGCGGCGACGCCGGTGGTAAGCGCAATCAGTCGTCCGGCCGTGCTGTTGCGCAGCAGCGGATCGAAGGCGGCGATCAGCCTCTGGCTAGCGACGAGATTGGTCGCGATCACCTTGGCGAATTCCTTTTCGTCGAGATGTGGCACCGGCGTCAGCGAGCCCAGCATCCCGGCCGAATGGACGATCACGTCTACCGCGGGCCAGCGAGGGGCGACGGCCTCGGCGAGCTTGCGGAGCCCCTGGCCGTCGGTCAGATCGAGCGGGGCGATGGTCGCGGTGCCCCCAGCCTGGTGGATCGAGTCTTCCACCTCCTCGAGCCCGGCGCTGGTACGGGCAGTGAGGATGACATGCGCCCCGGCCCGGGCCAAAGCGCGGGCGGTCGCTGCACCGATGCCGCGGCTGGCGCCGGTGACCAGCGCGATGCGGCCAGGCAGAGAGGCCATCAGGCGGCTGAGCCGGCGAGCAGCGAAAGCTGATCGACCGGGGCGATATCTTCCTGGTCCGTCAGATGGGTCGGATAATCACCCGTGAAGCACGCGTCGCAATGCTGCGGATGAAGATCGTCCCGGCCATCCTCGCCAACCGCCTTGTAGAGGCCTTCGATGGAGAGAAAGGC
>NZ_JAFAVV010000943.1 GCF_019242285.1 Bradyrhizobium sp. | reverse complement strand
AGTACTGGTGCGGCCGCTTGCGGCGAGGGCCGGGCTTGGCGCGCGGCCCGGCGTAATAGGGATTGACCACGCAGCTCGCGGACCGGCCGGACGCGGAGGCCTGACACTGCGCCATCGAGGTGTAGCCGCACTCGAAATAGAAATCGACCATGCTCCGGTAGACCTGGAGGCAGACCGGATAGTTCGGATCGTAGGTCTGGGCCTGCGCCGGGGCGGTGGCAAGGACCGCCGCCGTCGCGAGAATTGACCAGATCGCAGCGCGCATCAGAACCTCCATGCTCGGCGTCGAACGACGCCGATACCTACAGAGATTTGTCGCGCTGGGAAATCAAATATTCAATTCGACCGGCACGTCCTCCGGCTTGACGCCGGAGAGGGTGAGGCCCCTGACGAACCATTCGCGCATCTGGCCGATGCCGCGGTTGTAGTCGACCCACACCGAGAGGAAATCGCGCCAGCGCTTGTCGCTCTCGCGCCGCACCGCCATGCCGCTCGCGATGGTGACCGACGGCGACTGCAGGATCTTGTAGCTGCCCAGGTTGGGGTTCTTGGCGATGGCGGTCAGGCCGAGCACCAGCGCGTTGACGACGCAATCGACCCGCCCCGACGACATCTCCAGCATCACCTCGTCGCGCGACTTCAGGGATTTGATGGTCGCGTTCGGCGCGAAGCGGCGGGCCACTGCCTCGTTGGCGGACCCGACGTCGACCGCGATCCTGACCTCTGGCTTGTTGATGTCGGCCCAGGTCCTGGCCTCCAGGCCCTTCTTCAGCATGGCCCCGAACGGATGCGGGAAGACGAGATGGGTGAAATCCACCACCAGCGCGCGCTGCGGGGTCGGGTTGAGCGCGAAGCCGAGGTCGATCTTGTTGGACTGCAGGTCGAGGATCGAATTGCCATAGGTCGATTCGACATATTCCAGCTTGACGTCGAGCAGCTTGGCGAGGTCGTTGGCCATCTCGATCGAGAAGCCCGACCAGGTGCCGCTGGCGAGATCCTTGTTGAAATAGGGCAGCTCGCCCGGCAGCACCGCGATCCGAAGCACTTTGTTGGCGCGGACGCGATCGAGCGTGTTCTCGGCCGTCTCCTCCGCCGCGGCCGGGCTCGCGATCGCGGAAGCGAGCGCAGCCCCGCTGCCGATCGCGAGCGCATAGCGCAAAGCTTCACGGCGATCTTCGGAAATCCTGGGGTCGTCGGATGGTGTCACGGGCTTCTCCTGCGGCGGGTCGGCGAAACCTAGCGTCCGCGCTTCGCCTCAGCAATAGCGTCACCTCGCCGCGAACGTCTTCGTGCACGGCACCGCTGCTCATTCTTCCATCAGCTTGAGCCGGCGTGCCAGCCATTCGGTGGTCGGTGCCTGGATCAGGATGGTCAGGAGGATGGCGACGAAGGTGACGGAGGCGATCACGTCGGCGCCGGGCGCGCGGAGGCCGAGCAGCAGGCCCGCGAGCGCCGCCGGGATCACGCCGGTCTCGCGCGTCCAGCACATGAACAGCAGCTCGGCAAGGCTCCACTTCGCCCGGTGGTCGGGCGCCGCGCACAGAAATACCGTGGTCGGCCGCGCCACCAGCATCAGCACCGCGACCACGGCGACGCCGCCGAGCCAGTGCCGGCCGACCTCGGCGAAATCGACCTGGGCTCCCAGCAGTATGAAAATGAACAGGCGCATGATGAAGGCGGTCGTCAGCACGAACTCGTCGAGCTTTTGCGCCTCGCCCGGCTCCATGCGGAATCCAAAGCTTTCCTTGTTGCCGAGCACGACACCGAACACGAACACCGCCATGAAGCCCGAAGCCTGCAGGTCGCTCGCCGCGAAATAGGCCCCGATCACGGCGACCAGGGTCACCACGGGCGCGTATTCGGCGAGGAACGCCCATCGCTCATGTGCGATCAGGAGTGCTGCGAGATAGCCGAGCACGACGCCGGCGCCGATCCCGATCGCCGACTCCCAGACGAGTTGAAACAGGGCGTGCGACAGCGAAAAATCGCCGTTGCCGTTCGCGAGCCCCAACAACGCAAAAGTCAGGATCGCGGCCATCGGATCGTTGAATGCGGACTCGGTGATCGCGGTCTGGGCGATGCGCGCGCGAATCCGCACCGTTCGGAAGATCGGCATCAAGGTCGCGGGGTCGGTCGGCGCAAGCAGGGCGCCGAGCAGGCCGGCCGTGGCGAGCGGCAGGCCGAGGACGAAATGGGCGGCAAGGGCGGTGATGCTCGCGGTGATCAGCACGCCCAGCGTCGCAATCACCAGGATCGTGATCCAGACTTTCTTGAGCACGGCAAAGCGCAGGGCGGCGCCGCCGTCGAACAGGATGTAGCTCGCGCCGAACAGGAGGATGATCTGGTTCAGCGCCGAGCTGGCGCCGATATCGATCAGCCCGAGTGCGTGCGGCCCGATCGCAATGCCCGCAAGCAGGAAGATCGCGACATCGGGAATCCGGACCTTCTGCGCGATGAAGGCGGCGAGCGTGCCGATCGCGAGGATCAGCCCGCATGCCAGCAGCGTATGCCGGGCGATTTCGATCGATGTTGTCATGGTGGGGCCAATCTATGCGTCGGCGGCCTCGCCGGCGACGGCCATCGGCTTGTCAGCGCGCAATCGCCGCACGATCGGTTTCAACAATTGTGGAGCAAGGTAGATCGGGAACTGGCTGAGCGCGAAATAGAGCCAGGTAAGGCCGGGCAGGGCGCCCTCGGTCGCTGCTACCATCAGCCCCATGTTGCGCTGAGATACCATCAGACCGATCGACAGCGCGCGCTCGCGGCCGGCAGCGCGGAAGAGCAGGGCGGTCAGGCCGGTCAGCACGAAGAACACGGCAAAGGCCAGCAGGCACGATCCGACCGTCGCCAGGGGATCGGCCAGCAGGCCGCCGGCGACATGGCCCATCACGGCGGACACGAACACCAGCAGCACCAGGATGTTGATGCCGTCGATTTCGAGCTTGTGCTTCTGGATGGCGGTCATTCCCGCTGCCCGGCGGATCGCGGCCGCGACCAGCAGCGATCCGGCCAGGATGGCGGCGAGCTTCAGCCCGAGCCCGAGCGGTGAGAGCGTCAATGAGCCGCCGAAGAAAGCATAGGCGAACAGCGGCGCCGTCAGCGGCACCAGCGCCGTGGAGGTCACGAGCGTCACCAGCACCAGCGTGGCGTCGAGCCCCATCAGCGCCGCGAGCGCGGGCGAAGCCATCATCGGCGAAGCCACCGCCTGCAGCATCAGCGCGAGGAACAGGTCAGGCGCGCGCGTGCTGATGCCGCTCGCGAGCGAAGCGAGCCCCATTAGAAGCGGCACCGCGAGCGTGGTCCACGCCGTCGCCGCAAGGACGAGGCCCGGCCGGCGCAGATGGCCGCGCAGGGCAGCGAGGTCGACCCGCATGAAGGAGAGGCAGAGCAGGAGGAAGATGGCCTCGGTGACGAACGGCTTCAAAAGCTCGCCAAGCGGCGGCACGGCAACGCCGATGAACACCAGCGCGGCGATGGCGCGGGTGCCCTGGCTGCCGATCCAGGCGAGGGCGCGAACGGGGAGGGTGATGATCCCCGGCAAATTGAACGTCATGTCGAGCTTTTAGCCGGAAAGATTGGATGGTGCGACTATGCATTCGGTAAGGGCCTGTCAGCATCCACCGCACCTCATCCTGAGGAGCATCGCGCAAGCGATGCGTCTCGAAGGATGGCCACGGGCGACGGTTGCGCAGCGGCCATCCTTCGAGACGCGAGCCTTCGCCGGTGGCGAAGTCTCGCTCCTCAGGATGAGGTCGGAGAGCTTGGAAGCGACGGATCTAATGGAATCGGTCGTCTAGCTACCGCCCGTATCGGGAGATCGGCCGCGCGGTTCAGCGCATCGTCGGAATATAAAAAGCCTGGCGGAAATAGGAGCGGAAAACCTCCATCGCCGGCGTGAATTCGGCCTCCCGCCGCCAGGCGAGACCGACGTCCATGGCCGGAATCGGATCGCGCAGCACCATGGTCTCGATGCGCTTGCCTTCCAATGACCACGGCCTCAGCACCATGTCGGACAGGATCGCGACCCCCTGTCCGTTCGCCACCATCGAGCGCACCGCCTCGACCGAGGAGGTGCGCAGTGTCACCGTCGGCCGGTACGGCGTCTTGCTCCAGTATTTGAGCGAGGTGTGCGCAGCCTCGTCGACCGTCAGCATGATGTAGGGCTCGGCCGCGACTTCCTTCAACCCGACGGAATCGCGCTGCAGCAGATGGTGCTTCGACGCGACCCACAGCCGCCGCCGCGAGCCGATCAATGTCTCCATCGACAGGTCCGGGTTCTGCACGTTGGAGGTGAGCAGCACGG
>NZ_JAFAVV010000781.1 GCF_019242285.1 Bradyrhizobium sp. | reverse complement strand
CGTGCTGTCCTTTACATTCTTGTTCGTAGTCATGACCGCATTCGGGATCAGTGACCCCGGAAAGCTGATCGCACAGGGCCTGATCATTCTGCTTGCGGCGATCTTCTATGGCGTCAGAGCAGCAAAATCCCATTGAGCGAAGCGCAGCAACTTGAGGTGATACGATGTCGGAGGAGAAATCTATCTTGTGCTACGGCGACTCTTTGACGTGGGGCTGGATTCCGGTCGAGGATGGCTCACCGACCCAACGCTACCCCTTCTCCAGCCGCTGGACCGGCGCGATGGCGAAGGAGCTCGGCCCCGGATATCGGGTGATTGAGGAAGGCCTCAGCGCACGCACCACCAGCGCCGATGACCCCAATGACCCGCGTCTAAACGGCAGTCACTATCTGCCGACAGCGCTCGCCAGCCACCTTCCACTCGATCTAGTCATCATCATGCTTGGTACTAATGACACCAAGCCGTTCTTCAATCGCACTCCCTACGACATCGCCTACGGCATGGCAAAGCTTGTTGGCCAAGTGCTTAGCAGCGCCGGCGGTATCGGCACGCCCTACCCCGCGCCAAAGTGTCTTGTCGTCGCGCCGCCGCCGCTGGCCCCGATCCCGCACGCCTATTTCGAAGGAATGTTCGGCGGCGGGCATGCGAAGACAGCTGAGCTCGCGAAGCAGTACGAAGCCATGGCCGACTTCATGAAGATCGACTTTCTTGACGCTGGCAGCTTCATCACTACTGACGGCTGCGACGGCATTCACTTCACCCCGCAGAACAATTGCGACCTCGGCAAGGCGATCGCCGGGAAGGTCAAGGAAATCATCGGAGATGATGCTTCCCAACTGCATGGCGCTCGCGTGGCAGGTACATCGTTGTCGTGACGAAACAGCAGTTGTCGCTAATGTTGCATCGGCAGAAAGGTTGAACCAGGCTCTGGGGAAGGATGGGCTGGTGTCGCCTCCGCATCGCGGCTATCGCTCGCCAGACCGAATTTGCCCTGCTTAGCGGAGTTTCGGACATTTGCGGTTAGAATGATCGCTTAAATTGATCGGACCGGGCCGAACTCAGGGCGCTTCGGGCCCTCAAAAGTCCGCCTGTGCCAGGTGACGCAGCTCTTCGCTGGCAGATTACCCAACCGCCACGCATCAGGTGCACCGCGCTGCAAGACAATCGAATCAAGCCGATCTCCGCCACTTGATCCACAAGGCGATCAAGGTGGGTTAAGCCAATATCTCACGTGATTGATGTCCGGCATGCATTTCAAGATCGGAGACCGCACCTGAGGCAATTCGTGAATCTTTTCACCGATCAAGCGGCCAAGATCATCCAAGACCACCCGGCTTGCGGAGTAAGTGCTCCAGCGGTTGACGAGCGCGTAACATGTCCGAGCTCATTTGCAATCAAAGGTTCTCGTGGCGGCCCAGGCCACATCGCGATCGTGCATTTCGGCAAGCGCGCTGCGACATCCTGTGAGCGTTGGCGGGATCGCCGCTCGCGAGCAGCTCCTGTGCCTGTCTCATCAAGGCGGCTCTCTGATTTGCGCTTATTTCCTCGTCAGCGCCGTGGTCATTCTGCGGCTTGCAGCGCCGTCCCACTTCGAACGGGCCGACGTCATATGCAGCCGTGAGCGAGCCTGCGATACGGTCATGCGTTCCGTTTCCCGTGCCGTCCTGACAATCCTGCTCAGGTCGCACCAAACCCTCATCCCGTCTATCGAGCGCTATTCGCAGGTCGGGACCGACCGCAGGAACGTGAATCGCGGTTTTAAAAGTCTCCGGACCGAGGCGTCTATGATGTTTGGCCAAACCTCCACCCGGCGCTTGCGCGACGATCTCTGCGGTTCTGCCCGTGACGCCAGACATCGGACGAATTGATCTCACCAATGTCGACTCGATCATCAGCACAAGGCTCATCATCGCGGCTGCGACGACACCGGTGATGATCAGGCGCGACCGCCGCAGACGACGCTGCTCCCCCGCGTGATCAAATCGTCGCCGGCGCGCCCGCGCCAGCCGCTGGTCATAGGCTCCGCGCCGCTTGGCGTCGCGCAATATCCTGATGGCGATGGTTATTTGACGGAATCGGCGCGCCGCATCAGGATCCCCTGGGTTGAGGTCCGGATGATGAATCTTTGCAAGCCTGCGATAAGCCGCCTTGAGGGCTTCCTGGCTGGCATCGGGCCAAACGCCCAGCACTTCGTACAATGTCTTCATCGACGCCTCGCAGCAAGGCGCTGGTTGCGAAAGACCGCTGCATGAACGCAAACATCGGCTCGATGGGATCGGAGCCAATGACTGCCCTATTGAACGACAGCCTCCGCCAAACCCAGTTTCGACAACATCGAATTAGAACCACGATACCGAATCGCATGGGCGAATGTCATCAATATGACCGCACAACGAGCGCGAGTTCTCTTGTCACGTGCAGGTAAATCATTCGTAACCACAGGTTGCGGCGGTGACCTTGACCGCCCGCGGCGCGGCCCAGGATTTGTTGCGAAGCCAGAAGGCGCCGCTTCCGCCGCTCGACCTTCGGCACCATGGGTTGCGGCTCAACGCCCGAGAAACACCTCGACGCGACGGTTCTTCTGTCGGCCGAGCTCGGTGTCATTGCAGGCAACCGGCAGAATCTTCCCAAATCCTTCCACCTGAATGTCTCGGGCGTAGCGCCATGCGCCGAGCGCAGCGAGCTCGCGGCGCACTGCCTCCGCCCGCTTCCTGGCCAGATCGACGTTGGCGGTCTCATTGCCGACATTGTCGGTGAAGCCGGCCAGCAGAACGTTGCGCGACGTCGGGTTCTTCTGCAGATAGCGTGCAAACCGCTGGATATCCTGCCGCGCCTTGGTGTCCAGGTCCTCGGAGCCGAACGCGAACCGGTAAGTTATCGACAGCCGGTCGGCCTGCGCCGCGGTTTCGACAAATCTCCGCCGTGCTATCGGATCGGCTTCGGTTTCCTGCAGGCGTGCACTCTCGGCATGATCGTCGCGCGCGATCTCGATCTTCTGGTCGGTCGCGCTATGAGGCACCTCCGCCCCATCCTCGCCGACAGCGGGAAGCGAAAGTCCAAACGCGTCGTCGGCACGATCGTCGGCCTTGATGAAATCAACCAGCCGGCGCGCGTAGCCCTCAAGCGGATAAGGCGTGAAGATGAACAGGCGGCGCGCCAGCGGATAGTCCTCGGTCTTGATGCTGAACGAGCTCGCCGACTGCTCGACGCCGCAGGCGCCTCGCAGCCGAAGGGGCTTCACGTTTTTCCCGATCAGCGCTTCGGGCGCGAAGCCGATGCTCATCTCGTCACTGGCGACTGCGGCCAGCAGCCTGTCGTAGGATCCGTGCGTGAAGGCAATCGTTCGGGCCAGCTCGGCGCCGCAGGTCTTCAAGACGAGGGACTGGAACGTTTCGAAGGTCCCGGACGGCCCGAGGCGAACCTGGAGGTTGATGGTCCCCGGTCGGCCGCCCAGTTCGCGCCAATCGCGAATCCTGCCGGCGAAAATTTGCGCGATCTGGCAGAGGCTCAGCGCGCCGACCGGATTTTGCCTGTTCACGACGACGACGACCGCGTCGAGCGCCACGACCTGTTCGACCTCGCTGCGTACGAGCGGTGTGCGACCAGCCGCGCTGGCGAGCACCCCGATTTCGCTCGCGCTGTAGTCACGCGATGACATTCCGATCTTCGCCACCTTGTCGACGATCGCGTCCTTCGCGGTGTCCGATCCCGTCGAACGCACGGTGACGCGAAAGCACGCGGCGTCGGGGCTGCTCCCCTGGAGCTGATAGATGCGGGTCAGCGTTTTCGGATCATCCGTGGGGGCGACCCGCATGGCATTGGCGTTGGCAAAGGCCTGTATCAGAAATGGCATGACGCCGAGACCGACGGTCCCCGATCCCTGGATTGCGAGGTCCTCGAAGCTTCGACAAGGGGCGGCCGGCGCGGCGGGGTCGGGGGTGGTATTCGCGACCACCGGCCTGGGAGCCGGCGAGACGCAGTGGCCATCCTGCATGACCTGGCTCGCCGGACAGGCGCAGCCGGCTGGCCCGGCCTCCTGGCGGGCAGGGCAGACGACATGCGAGCCGCACTCCTCGACATCAGCCCGTCTGACGGTGATCTCTCCATAATTTTCGGTGTAGACGCGGTAATAGGTCGTGCTGTCGTTGCCGACCAGAGTCCCCGAAATCGGAGGCGCGTTCGCATTCACCTTGGAGCAGAACATGACCTTGAGGCCAATGGGATTCTGCGCCTGGGAGGGCTCGCCCAGGAAGCGGACCAGGAACCAGACCGACAACAGGGCGAGGATCATAGTTCTGGTGGGAAAAGATGATCTCATGAATACGCCTCCCATGACGAATCACCGTGGTGGTCGCTCTTGCGGCGCGGAAGGACACGCATCGAGGCTCGCGTTCGAGCCGGCCAGGACCGGGGCAATGTCGAACCCGGTCAGACCGATCTCGAAGCGCGCATCGGGCGCAGAAGGTGCCAGCATGCGGTCGATGACGCCGTAGGAAGCATCCAGCACCGTGACAAGCTTGAGCTGCGCCCGATACCGGCCGTCCTCATGGATGAGTGGCGGCGTGGTCAATTGACGCTGCGTGAACACGATCGAGGCGGTAGCCGAATCATGACCGGAAACCGCGAGCGGCGCGAACAACTGGCGCCGCTTGTCGTCGAGATTTTCCACCGTTGCCCGCGCAGCGAACGCCTTCGTCCGCCCGTCCCTGCTCACCGTCAACTCGACGGCTAGCACCGCACCGGTGCGCGCACCGTGATTTGCAATGGTGACCGGAACGACGAAAAATTCGTCATAGGAACCGGGACCCCGTCCATATTCCCAATTACACCCGGCGAAGATCTCGAGCTTCGGCTGCTTGAGCACTGTCTCATACAGGCTGATGCCCGAAAAAGCCAGCGATGTCAGCGAGATGAACAACGCGGAGCGCTTGAGTAACGCCGTGTAGCGGCGCATCGAGGAGATCACCGCGACAGCAGCGGCAGACACGGCTGCCCGGACCCGCCGGGCCGCCCCTGCCCCCTTGCTCTCCTCGGTCGGTTGCGCCGGGACCGTCACCGCAAATGCCTGAACGCCTACAAGCCCAGCGCTGCCTTACGACAATTTTGCGACACCATTCTTACACGTCCGAAACATGATTCCACGCCCGTCCTCCGGACCGGCCGCCATGAATGACGTCCTCAACCGATTCCGAGCAGGCCCCGGCAGGCGGCCAAGGCCGTACTGATGGTGGATGAAATCGCAAGACCCAGGATGCCGAGCGGCCCACGCTTCGGACGTCGATCGGTCATGGGGCCGGCATTGGCGAGCAGATACTCGACGCCGGAAAACCCGGCGTGATCGAACATGGCGTATCGGCGAACTCTGGCTCTGTGGCTTCTTCCGCTCCGAGCGCGCATCCGTCACCCGATGATCGAGTACCCTAGTTCATCTTTGTCCAGCCGGCTGTTCCACGAGGCCCGCGACCACGGCCCAATGCTGAACGCGTCTCAGCGTTCCATTAGTTTAGGATTAAAATTATGACGTCGGCAATACAACCAACCAGTTGAAACAACATCATCCGGAGTGATGAAGCCATCGAATCCGCGAACCCTGTCTCCGCTCGCGCAAGAGTAGCGGAGCGGCCTGTGCCTTACGCCGCGGCCACCTTGGAGCGGCCGAAATTCCGCATGCGGCATTTCCGAAACTGAGGAGACCCCGACGGCGCGTTGCGGATCGCCGCAAGACGCTCGAAGCTTGTCTTGACGCGGATTTCGAGGTCTAATCTTCGCCGAGGCCCGACCGGCCTTTCCGCACGCTTCGATGAAGCAGCGTGTCCTTCGGCAATGGCTGCCGCACCCACTCGCGAAGGAACGCCGGCGCGCGGCTGTCAAGACCATCGATCCTTCGCCTCGCGGAGGACTCATGACCCTCGACCCCTATCGGATCGTCTCCGAGCCCTACTACCAGTCCCTCGGCAACGAAATCGAAGCCTTTGCCGCCGCTTATGCCGAGCGCCTGCCGGTGATGCTGAAAGGACCGACCGGGTGCGGCAAGACCCGCTTCATCGAGCACATGGCCTGGCGGCTGGGCAAGCCCCTGATCACGGTCGCTGCGCACGAGGACATGACCGCAGCCGATCTTGCCGGCCGCTATTTGCTGGAGCCGACGGGTACGGTCTGGCACGACGGGCCGCTGACGCTGGCCGTGCGCTTCGGCGCGATCTGCTATCTCGACGAGATCGTCGAGGCGCGCCAGGACACGACCGTGGTGATCCATCCGCTCACCGACGCGCGGCGCATCCTGCCGCTCGAAAAGCACAACGAGATCGTCGCGGCGCATGCCGACTTCCAGCTCACCATCTCCTACAACCCAGGCTACCAGAGCGCGGTGAAGGACCTGAAGGAATCGACCAAGCAGCGTTTCGTTGCGATCGACTTCGGCTATCCGCCGCCGCCGACCGAGGCCGCCATCATCGTGCGCGAAAGCGGCACCGATCATGATCTCGCCGGCATCCTGGTCGCCATCGCCCAGCGCTCCCGCAATCTGCAAGGACATGGGCTCGACGAGGGTGCTTCCACCCGCATGCTGATTCACGCCGGCCGCATGGTCCGTGCCGGGCTGTCGCTGGAGGCTGCGGTGCAGTCCAGCATCGTGCTGCCCATCACCGACAATCCGGACATTCGCGCCGCCCTGCGCGACGCAATCCAGGCGTGCCTGCCGTGAGCGCGGCGAAACCATCAGCTTCATTCCAGGTCGTTGCATCGACGGAGGACAGCGCGACACGGCGGCTGCACCTGTTGATGCGGCAGCGGGAAGTGCTGCGTCCGCTGTTCCGCGCCACCTGGGACGAGCTTTCGCATCATTTCGATACCAGCGAGCTCGAAGCATGGGCTACGGCTGTGCTCGCGCTCGCCAACGTCAACGCCGGTCCCGCCTGTATCATCGCCTATTGGGCCGCGAGCAGGAACGCCGCCGGTCGCGAGGAGATCGCCCCTTTGCTGGCGGCCGCGCAGGCCGCGGCCGACATCTGCCGTCACGCCGGCGCGCGGCCTGCGACTGCCACGCTCAAGGCACTGCCGATTGCGTCGCGCGCCTTCGGCCTTGGCCCGGCGCTGGCGCGCTGGTGGCGGGTGATGGAGCTGTTGTCGCGGCAGGCGCCCGAAGCGGTCGAACTGACGGCAGCGCGGATGCATGCGATTCTGGCGCCCGGCACCATCGATGCCTTCGAGAACTTCGTCACCGCGGGATTGCGCGCGGCATCCGGCGACAAGGCGCGCCGCATTGCCTTCTTCTCGCTGGAAGACGAGCTGTCCCGCCGCCTGATCGCCCGCGATCTCGGCAGCGTCGCTTTTCCCGAGATCGAGGTCGAGCTCAAGGCGTTCATTACCGCGTTGTGGGGCCGTGCGCCGCTGCTGCGCGGTCTTCCCACCGACAACAACCAGACAGCCCGGCGGCGCGCGTCGATCGCAGGCCCTGTGATCCGGCTGCCGGAGGTCTATCGCGGCGTGCAGGGCGAGGCCGCCCGCACGCTGTTTCGCGCAGCAGCCGCGCACGCGCAGGCGCATCTGGTGCTGGGCCAGGGCCTCTTTCCCGTCGGCACGCTGAAGCCGCTGCAGATTGCGCTGGTCAACCTGATCGAGGACGCGCGCATCGAGACACTGGCGATGCGGCAATTCCCGGGCCTTCGACGGCTGTGGTCACCCTATCATGTCGCAACGCCTTCCGGCGTGGTCGCGGCGCCGACACTGCTCGCGCGGCTGGCCCGCGCGCTGTTCGATCCGGCCTATGCCGATGACGATGCCTTCCTCGCCAAGGGCCGCGCGATGTTCGCGGCGGCGATGCCAGGGATCGGCGAGGCCGCGATCAGCCGCGAGATCGGCATGTTGCTCGGCAACGATCTCGGCCAGATGCGCGTGCAGTTCAACGTCAAGACCTATGTCGTCGAGCCGGTCTATCGCGACGATGGCCTAGGCCTGTGGGATTTCGGTGAGAACGCGCCGTCCTCCGGCGAGGTGATCGAGCTGCCCATCGAGGCGGTCCGGATCGAGCGCCAGGAAGCAAAGCGCGGAGAGCAACTCGAGGCGACGGAGCAGAGTCCGGCCGTCGGCAAGGCTCGTCCGGTCGCGCCGGATCCGCGCGGCGTGGTGATCGCGAAATACCCGGAATGGGACAGCGCGCATGGCCTCGAGCGTCCTGAATGGACGACGGTGCGCGAGGTGGCACCTCGTCTCGCCGAGCCGCGCCTGATCGAGGAGGCGCTCGACCGCGCCGAGGTGCTGCGCAACCGGATCGGCCGGCTGGTGCGGAGCGTGCGGATCGGCCGCAAAATCCGTCTCAACCGGCAGCGCGAGGGCCATGATCTCGACGTCGACGCGATGCTGGACGCCGGGATTGCATTGCGCACGGGCCAGCAGCCTGACCCGCGCGTGTTCCGCTCCTCGACTTCGGTCCATCGCGATCTTTCGGCGCTGCTGCTGATCGATGTCTCCGAATCCACCCGCGATCGTCTCACATCGGGAGCGACCATTCTCGACGTCGAGCGGCTGGCGGTCTCGGTGCTGGCCGAGGCCATGGGCAAGCTCGGCGATCCCTTCTGCCTGCTCGCCTTTGCGTCCGACGGGCGTGAGGACGTCAGGATGACCAGCATCAAGGCGTTCAACGAACCGTACGGTCGCCCCTGCATGGCTCGGTTGGCGGGCCTCGAATCCGGGCTGTCGACCCGGCTTGGGGCCGCGCTCCGTCACGCCGGCCATGCGATCGGCGCCACGATATCCGGCCGCAAGCTCGTGATCGTGCTGACCGACGGCGAGCCGTCGGATGTCGACGTGGCCGATCCGATTGCCCTGGTCGAGGACGCGCGGCGGGCTGCGGTCGGGCTCCATGCCGCCGGCATCGACGCCTACGGTGTCGTGCTCGGCGAGGCCGGGAGTCCGGCCGCAACGCGGATTTTCGGACGCGGCAAGACCATGATGGTCCATCGCGTCGAGGATCTGCCGGGACGGTTGTCCGAGCTTTATTTCAGACTGGCGCGCCACTGAAGCTATTTGCGCCGGCGCACGATCTCCGTTCCGAGCGCGGCGGCGGCGGCGACGTGAAACGCCGCCTCCATGCCGCGGCCGAGCGTGCCGCCATCCGGCGCCAGCAGCCGCATCACCTGCCCTGCTCCATTCGGTGTCGGCGACACGCCGGCCAGGCAACCGCAGCGTTCTGCCGCTTGCTCGAAAGCACGTTGGACCGGCAGCCGGTCGGCTGGCGCGATCAGGAGAACCGTCGCCGTCGCGGTCACGCTTCCCAGCGCGCCGGACCGCAGCGCGTCGCCCTCGATGCGGCCGAGGTCCTGCAGCAGCAGTCGGCCATCCGGGCGGAGGATACGTTGCCTGCTCGCGAAATGCGCAAAAGTGCGTCCTGCGCCCTGGGGATCGTGGATGGCAAAACCATCGGCGAGAAACAGCACGGCATCCTCGGCCACGGTCGCCACGGTTTCGAGCCGAAGGTCGGCGCCGGGAAACAGCACATAGGGATCGCTTGCAATGGCGCAGAAGCCGCCGCTATGAACGGTCAGGGACTGGCGTTGCCGTGAGCCCGCGCAGCGCCCGTCATGCACGACGGCCGATGCCTGCGTCGTCACATGAATGGCGGCGCCTTTGTCGACGACGATCTCCAGGCTGATGCGGTCACCGGCATAGAGGCCTCCCGACGCCGATTGCAGATAGAGGGTGAGGAGGTCCGGTCGCGCCGCATCGAGATGAAATCCGCGGGTGATGTGCAGGGGATAGCCGACATGCTGGCGGCGCAGCGTGGTGCGGCCGCCGGCCAGATCGGCCGCCAGATGGGCCTCGACGTTCCGCCCGGAACTAGATCCGAAAGAGGACGGCGGCAGATATCGCATCGGCGACGCCCTCAATTCCAATGCCGGCCCGCAGGTTGGTCGCGATGATCGGCCGCCCGCGGCGGACCTGCCGCGCCTCCTCCAGCATCCGTTCGAGATCGACCCCGACATGCGGCGCCAGATCGATCTTGTTGACGACGAGCAGGTCGCAGCGCAGCAGGCCCGGCCCTTTCTTGCGCGGAATGTCGTCGCCGCCGGCGACGTCGATCACGAAGATCCACCAGTCGACCAGGTCGAGCGAAAAGGTCGATGCCAGATTGTCGCCGCCGGA